>CAZFBU010000009.1:26852-38429 GCA_964517175.1 uncultured Saprospiraceae bacterium | reverse complement strand
TTGCCCATGCCCAGCACAAACACCAGCATAAAAATGCCCCAAAACACGCCCAGCGCCGTCAGTGCCGTGCGGAGCTTGTGCTTTCGCATCGTCGCGAATATTTCCTGCCAAACATCTCGATCAAACATGGATCATTAATTATTTATCATTTTTCAATTATCATTCACCATTTATCAGTTCAACTTTTCAACCTATTCACCTTTCCACCAAAATCAATCACTCTTCATCGCCACCACCGGATTGATCCGCGCGGCCTGAATTGCCGGCATCAGCCCGGCCAATGCTCCGGCTACGACCAGCACGACGATTGCCGTGATGGCTACGCCCAAATCCACTTCGGGTTTTCGGAAGTATTCCACCTCCAGCGAACTCATGAGCGCAATGACGCCGGTACCAGCCAGCAGTCCCACGTAACCCGCCACAGAAGTGATGAAAATCGCTTCCTGAACAATCATCGAAACAATAGAGTAGGGCGTCGCGCCCATCGCTTTGCGAATGCCGATTTCTTTCGTGCGGTCTTTTACAACGATGAGCATGATGTTGCTGACGCCAATGATGCCCGCAAATAGCGTACCGATACCCACAAACCACACGAACGCCCGAATCGCCGCGAAGAGGTTTTGAAACTGCTGAAATTCTTCGGCCAAATTGAAGATGAACAGCGCTCGCCGATCTTCCGGATCAAACTCTTTTCTTGCCGCAAAATCCCGCCGGATAGCATTCTCCAGCTTTTTCATTTCCGGAACCGACAAGTCGCCCGCCGTGAGCATAAGCTGGTGGATTTCCTGCGTGCCGGCATACACTTTTTGCGCCGTGGAGATCGGAATGTAGATATTGCGCATTTCATTTTCACCACCGGTATCTTCATATTCACCGACGATTTTATACACAATGCCGCCAATGCTGATCTCTTGGCCCAGCGCATCCTCCTTGCCGAATATGCCCTCCCGCGCCGTTTTGCCGAGCACCGTCACTTTGCGAAATTCCCGCAAGTCGGTGTCGTTGATGAAGCGCCCTTTGGTCATAATCGTATTTTCCAGGTATTTATGATCGGGATGCACGGCTCGCACCGGGAACGACAGCTTTTTTTTGCCGTAGGCAACCGTCTGATCGCCAGAAAGATAGAAACGCCCGGTGAGGTGGTCGATGTCTTTGAAATTATCCGCCAGGTGGTCGAAATCAGCATTAAGAAACTGAATGCTGCGTCCTTTTGGCAAGCCGTTGTAAGGCAGCGAAGTGGTACCGCGCCGGATACTGATGCTGTTGGTGGCATCGTCGCGAAATTCATATTCCACGCCATTTTGCAAGCCATTGCCCGCACCCAGCAGGATTACCAGCATGAAAATACCCCAAAACACGCCCAGCGCCGTGAGCATGGTGCGCAACTTGTGCCGCCGGATAGAGCTGAGTATTTCCTGCCATTTATCGTAATCGAACATTGCTCGAAATTGAAATTAGTTAAACTATTGATTTACAGTTTCTATTCTGCCATGAGATTCGATCAGACCGTCCTTGAGGCGAATAATTCGCTTTGCCATGTTGGCAATATCATTTTCGTGGGTGACCAAAATCGTTGTGATGCCTTCGTCGTTTACCTGTTTGAATAAATCCATGACCTGGTAAGAGGTCGTTGTGTCCAGTGCGCCAGTCGGTTCATCGGCAAGAATGACCTTTGGCTGTGCGACCAGCGCCCGCGCGATGGCGACCCGCTGCTGCTGCCCGCCCGACATCTGGTTGGGCAAGTGCTCCGCCCAGTCTTCCAAGCCGACTTTGCGCAGGTATTCGATAGCGAGTTCGCGCCGCTCCCTGCGGTCTATTTTCTGGTAATAAAGCGGCAACGCCACGTTTTCCCAGGCTGTTTTGAAGGTCAGTAGATTGAAGGATTGGAAAACAAACCCGATGAACTGATTGCGATACTGCGCCGCTTGTGTTTGCGACAGGTTGCGAATGAGTGTATCGCCGAGCCAGTATTCGCCCTCGTCATAATCATCGAGAATGCCGAGAATGTTGAGCAATGTGGATTTGCCAGAGCCGGAAGAACCCATAATGGCGACCATTTCGCCATCTTCGATGTGCAGATCAATGCCTTTGAGCACTTCCAGTCGGGTGTAATCCGTAGCGTACGCTTTGCGGATGTTTGAGAGTCGGATCATTTCTTTTTAACTAATTTTTTGCGTTTTACCTCGGGTGAATAAATTTATTCTTTCGCCATTTCCGAAAAAAAATGGATGAAAGGATGAATTTACCAGACTGATTTTCGACGATTTGAATTTTGAGCCTTCAGGGACGCTTCCTTTTACAAAAAGATGCTTCAAGAATGATTTTACCCCTATTTCTGCTCAAATCTTTTGCCGGGAAGGCAGCAAAATGAATATTTTAGCGTTATTAAGTTTAGGAGTGTAAATCATTACAATAATCCCTGTTTAAGCCTGAGAAAAATGCGTGAAACCTTTACCCGAATTGCATGCGTGCTGTTGCTGCTGCCCATACTTGGTGGTTGCGATCTGGCCGATGTTGGCGATGCGATCATCGTGCCGGATGTGGAAGATGAATTTTATGTTGATATCTGGGAAGATTTATCAACAGATAATGGCGGCCGGGCGCTGATTTTGAAAATCGAGTCTATCCATCCGGAAAATTGCCTGAATTACAGCATTGACTACCGATTCGACAGAACGGGCAATCGTCTGACGGTATCGCTGGTCGATCTTCGGGAGCCTGCCGATTGCGAGCCGGGCGAAGCGCCGGTGACAGCGGATGTGAACATTGGCAGCCTGCCCTCCGGAAATTATGCCATGAACATTGACTTTCGGAATACGGTGGAAAATAGCGGGCAGTTGCTCGTGAGTCCGGAGCGTTATTTTTTGACGATGAAAACCCAGAATGGGATTGTGCTGTTGCGAGAAGAACTGCTGCGGGTACCGGAAAATATGATCTGGGGGTATGTGGCGCTTCAGGGCGCGGAGGCTGCTGCGGCAGCGGCATTCCTCGAAGACTTGCAGGCGATTAGCGACCAGCCAACCGGAATGCGGGAGGGTTACTACGGGTATTTCACAATCCATTCTGCTGATAGTGAGGTATTTGTTCAGGATCAGCCTATGGATGGCAGCGCCAGGACTTTCCTTCTGGAATATACTGGTACGCAAAACAATTTGAAAGGACTCCTGGCGGATTATCGGTTGCAATATGGCGATCAATTGCCGATAAGGCTGATGAACGCCAAAGGAGAAGTTTTATAACATTGCTATTGCAGGATTACGTCAAGGCGTTTTTTTTTATCCTTTCGTTTACTTTCCTTCAACTCGAAGCTAAACCCTTCTGCCTGAAATTTGCGATAGCGTGCCGGATCAAACTGATAGAGTTTGGCGGGACGATGGGCTACGCCCTCCTGCGTCTCATCCAGATCGACCAGTAAATTCATCGACAATATTTTCTTTCGGAAATTGCGCTTGTCGAGGTCGGTTTCCAAAATGGCTTCGTATAAGTGTTGCAGTTCCGTAAGCGTAAACTTGGGCGGCAACAGCTCAAACCCCACCGGGCGCACCCGCACCAGCCATTTCAACCGGTTGAAGCAGGCTTCCAGAATTTCATTGTGATCGAATGCCAGATCTTTCACTTCCGAAACGGAGTGCCACTGCGTTTTCTTGGCGATGGAAGCTGGCTGTATGTTGTACTGGTCAATTTTGATAAGGGAAAAATAAGCTACCGTGATAACCCGGCCAAAGGGATGACGATTCACCGCGCCAAAGGTTTTCACCTGTTCGAGAAATACGTCGCGCAAGCCGGTGAGTTCTTCCAGTACCCGCGCAGCAGCATCGTCGAGGTCTTCGTTGGGATAGACAAAATAACCGGGAAGCGCCCACTTACCTTTGTGTGGTTCCTCCCCTCGCTTTATCAGCAATACTTTTAAATCCCCTTCGTCAAAGCCAAAAATTACATTATCAACAGTGAAGGCGGATTTAAAGAAGTCGTTAAATTCCGTCATGCTTTTGCTGGTCTTAGTTTCATACAATAAAAGGGAAAGTTACAGAAATATCACCAATGAAACAAAAAAGCAAAGGTGTAAAGAGTACACTATCTTGAATTCTGGGATATTTCCCTGAATTTTAGCTTTGAAGCGACTTTTTCCAAACCTGAAATAACAGCAGATCACAGTTTTTTGATGATCGCAAGCGTTTGCTCCAGCATGTCCGCCGTGAAATCCAGGTGGGTAACAAAGCGAATCGTCTGCGGTCCGAATGCCGATGCTTTGACGCCCTGCGCTGCCAGTTTTTCCAGGTAGGAAGCAGCGGTGTAAGGCGGTTTTACATCGAAAATGACGATATTGGTTTGCACCGGGCGCACATGGTCAACGTAAGCCAGGGTTTTCAGCGTTTCGCCGATCTGCCTGGCGCGGTTGTTATCATCTTTGAGCCTTTGCACGTGATGGTCGAGCGCATAGATGCAGGCTGCCGCGAGATAACCCACCTGGCGCATACCGCCGCCCATGACCTTGCGCACGCGCCGCGCCTGCCGGATGAAAGCCTGATCGCCAATGAGCAGCGAGCCGACCGGTGCGCCCAGTCCCTTTGAAATGCAGATGGAAATGCTGTCAAAAACTTCGCCCACATCCTGCGTGCTTTCGCCGGTTTCTACCAGCGCATTGAAGAGGCGCGCGCCGTCGAGGTGGATACCCAGGCCGCGCTCCCGGCACAGCTTGCTGATCGGGCGAATTTCGTCGAGGGTATAAAAGCTGCCGCCGCCTTTGTTGGCGGTGTTTTCGAGTACTACCAGGCTACTTTTCGGCAACCAGTCAAAGTCCGGTTTAATGGCTGCTTCGACCTGCTCTGCGGTGATCTTACCGTTGGTGCCTTTGATCAAATTGATACCGATGCCCGAATTGTAAGCATAACCGCCTACTTCGTATTGATAAATGTGTGAATACTCATCGCAAATGACCTCGTCGAGCGGTTGGGTGTGCACTTTCAGCGCGATCTGGTTAGTCATGGTACCACTGGGGCAGTAGATGGCTGCCTCTTTGCCAAACATAGCGGCAGCTTTGGCTTCCAGCGCATTCACAGTGGGGTCTTCGCCGAAAACATCGTCGCCGACTTCGGCTTGCAGCATCGCTTGGAGCATTTCCGGGGTAGGCTTGGTGACGGTATCGCTGATCAGGTTAATGTGCATGGCGTTTTTTTGCGGCTAAAATAGTAAAAACCACGACAATCGAATATTATTGCATAGCTATGTCTTTGGATGGAGAAGTTAGTTCACCAGTATTCTTCGAATGCCAAGCAGTAGTACAATCAGCACCAATATCACCAAAAAGGTGATGAAACCGGAACCATCCTGATCCGAAACCAGCGCGATAAATTTATACGTAAGAAAACCCAGAAAGAAGAAGAGCATAACGAAGCCAACAATGCGTTTGAATATCATAATAATGGGATTTTAAATTTGTATTTTTACAAAACAGGATGAAACGCAATTCAGTTGCTCGAAAATGGTAGTAAATATGGTCTTTGATGAAGTCGTTGTGCGCCAAACCAAAGCCTGGCTGCGGCAGGTTGTTATTGGCTTGAATTTTTGCCCCTTTGCGGCGCGGGAAGTACAGCGCGATAGCATTCATTACGAAGTGGTGCGGGAACAACAGCACCTGTACATCTGCCTCGAAAGAGTGCTGCTGGAGTGTCGTCGCCTGGATGAGCAACCGGAAATCGAGACTACGCTGCTGGTCTTCCCGGATGCTTTCGCGGATTTCCAGCATTATCTGGATTTGCTGGACGTAGCCGAAACCCTGCTATATGATTGTTCGTACGAAGGTATTTATCAATTGGCGAGCTTCCACCCGGCGTATCGCTTTGCCGGTGCGGATGAAGATGATCCGGCGAATTTTACCAATCGCTCCCCGTATCCTATGCTGCATCTCTTGCGCGAAGCGAGCCTGGAAAAGGCGCTGGCGCACTATCCCAATCCGGAGGATATTCCGGAGCGCAACATCGAGGTAGCCCGGCAGCGCGGTTTGGCGCACATGCAACTGCTGCTGGCTGCTTGTTTTTCGGCAGGAGCGGAATAATACGAAGTGGGAAGTCGGGATCAGTTTGCAGGTTCTCCTCCAGGGGAGACCAGCATCCTATTTTGCAAAAAAGTTCTGAAATAAAAAAACTGCCCGCTTCACACATGGAAGACAGGCAGCAGTATTTCAGCAATTGTTTCAGCAAAACAATAAGCAGTTACCATTTTTTCAATTCGCATCAATAACCCCACCGGAGCCGGTTACGGTTTTATCGATGCTGGGATTGCCCCGGTAATACACATCGCCGCTGCCGGAAATGCGTACGTTCAGCGCATCGCTGACGGTCACTTCTGCATCGCCGCTACCGCTAATGTGCACACTGGCTGTGTTGGCAGACAGATTGAATGCTTTTATGTCGCCGGAGCCGCTGATGTTAAAGTCTAGATCATCTGCTGTACCTTCCAGTATGATATCGCCCGAACCAGAAATGGATGCCTTCACGTCGTCGGCTTCTATGCCCAGATCGATGAGACCGGAGCCACTGAGCACCAGTTCCAGATCATCAATGGCAAAAAAGTTTTCGCTGATAATATCGCCGGAGCCAGACAAGCGGACGTAGTCGAGAAAGGGGACGGTGATAAAAATCCGAAGGTCGCGATGACTATGCCGAACGCAACGATCCGTTTCAATGCTCCAGATATCCCTGCGCACATCGAATTCCATTTCTTCGATCAGCCTGCGTGGCGCTTCTATGACGACTTCCTGTTCACTACCCTGTCGCAGGTAAACTTCCCCGGCCATGCGGAAGTCGATGCCGGAAAAAGAAGACATAACAATCGTTTCGCTGATGATTGGGCCATCAGCATCAACGCAACGGGAGAAGGTGTCGTCATCGATATCAATAAAGCAGCCCGGCGTGTATAGCACGATAGCTGCGCCGATAAGGATGAGCAATGTTTTTTTGATTGTGTTCATGATGAATGTTTTTTGGTTTAAGATACTTTTGGTTCAAAGTGTTGGTTATCAGGGTTTTTACTTTTTAAACTGCAATAATCAAGGCATAGCTTCTCCGGGTTTCTTACCTGTTTGGCAAAAAACGAGCGTTTCGTCCTTCGGGTATTTTTAGGTAAAAATGACCGGAGAAGCCTTCCGTTTATGCAGATTGTCAGTCAAATTACAATACGCAACAATCAGAACCGCTGATTGCCAAACCAGCCAAAGCGGAATGTCAGAGTCGTCACGGCGCCGCTAAAATCCTCATCGTTGTAGGCGCCCTTTCCATCGGTGCCGTTCACCCAGCGGTAACCAACGCCGCCTGCTACGCGAAACCATTTGAAAACGTTGAGTTCCAGCCCCAGCTCCGGCGTCAATACGAATACATTGTCGCTGATGGGTTCATTAAATGGGTTGAAATTGTCGGGGTTGATATTTACTGCACCCCAGCCAATTTTGGCGCTGGAAAACAAGTGAACGAGTTTGTACGGCTTGTAGGTGTAGCCGAGCCAAAATCCGCCGTGGCCCAGCTCGATGTTGTCAATATCCTGCCCGTCAATGACGGCATTCAAATCAAGTGTTCCCATGCCGTAGCCGCCGAGGAAAGCGTTGCCGATCACAATGCCGCCGCCGCCGCCGTAGGAGGTGTTCAGGCTGTTGTTTAGTCCGAATTCGATGATAGGACCGCCAAAGCCGCCGACCACCCGCGCGTTATTGAAAATAGTTTCGTGCTGTGCCAGCGCGAGCGTTGCGATGAGCATTAAAACAGTCGAGAAAAATACCTTTTTCATTTCTTTTCGTTTTTACTTTTATTACATAGATTGTTTTCACAAAGGCTGCCCCCTATGCCTGCTTCTGATTTTTTTTCTTTTTTTAGTTCCTGAAAAGCAGTAGGTTACAGTTGGACAACTCCAATGCGTTATGCATCAGTCTGTATTTCAATATTGAAGAAAATTTACAAAAACGGCAATGAGATAAATCACTTGCTGCGGTGCGTGCCCGCTGATCGGAAATGGAAAGATCGGTAGAATTTGTTTCGATAGAACATGTTTTATCAGAACCGGATACCAGCATTAAAGCCCACCCAGGCTTGCAAAGTGGTGTTATTGGCATCCGTTTTTTCGTATAAGGTGTATGGTGCGATCATGGAGCCGGGGGCATTATAATCCGAGCGCTGCAACCTGGAAACCATGATATTGCCTACCGGACCGGCAAACAGGCTGGTGGTGCGGCCGGTGCGCAGGTCGATTGTGAGGCGAAGCTGATTGAGCAAATTGAGTTCGTCGGTCCATTGTTCCAGTTCATTGACATGAACGGCTACTGCTTCAATATTCAACAAAGCTCGTGGGCTGAATGCAACCGTTGTGCCAATGCCGTAGCCCAATCCCCAACTCATCAGCGTCGTGCTTTGCGCCGCATCGGGGGTAGTGCTAATGGTTTGGGGCGGTGCGACGTCATCCCAGCGAGCGCCAAAGTGGAAAATATTGTAAAAGGAATGTGCCCCAAATTTGAAGCCAATATTTGCATAAAGCGCCTCGCCGGCGGCAAATTCGATGCGGTTGTAACCGTGTTTGACGAAGTTCAGCACACCGATCGGCATACCGGAAATCGTATCCGCAACATTTATCAGTCCGATCTGGAAGCCGCTTACTTTTTTGCCAACATTCAGCAGGGCGCTCATCTGCCCTACGTGCACATCACCGGCAAGATTGACCAAGCCGGCGAATTGCGTTTTTACCTTGCCCCTGGCGCGATTGAAGATACCACTTGCCTGTATGCCGTAGGCATTTCCGGCAGAAACGTTGAATAGCCCAGCCGCCTGCACACCGGCAAAATCGGCATTGGTGATGTTGAACAAACCGGCTGCCTGCACCGCATCGGTTTTTCCGGCAACGTTAAAAAGCCCGGATGCTTGTACGCCCTGCATCTTTCCCTGGTTCACGTTGAACAGACCGCTTGCCTGCGTGCCAATGGTGTTGCCGCCAACGGTATTGCCTAAGCCGGCTACCTGCACGCCCATTACGTCATTGCGAATGTGGTTGAAAAAGCCGCCAACTTCCAGCCCTTCCACGCCTCCATTCACGCCCCAGAGCACATTCAGAGAGACATTATTGGTCAGCTCCGCGCTGCGCAGCGCGTTCGTGCCCACAAACGGGAGGATGGAAACCTGCGCCAGGCGCTGGTCGTTTTCCGCAGTCATCACCGGGGGGGGCACTGCCATGCGGAAGGGGTCGAGGTTGATCTGTTGCGCCTGCGTACCGCCGCCGGTATCAGGAATTTCGCTGAACGGTCGGGTTTCTAATTTGGAAATGTATTGCTCCCGCTCTTTTTTCATTTGCTCGAGTAGCCACTGTTCGCGTTCGGAGAGCGGATGGATGGGGCTTTTCTGTTTTACCTCTTTTGGAAGCGTATTCAACTGCGATAATTGTCCGTCATTTTTCGGTTTGTTGCCCATTTTCAATACCACCTGCCCGCCAATATTGGCATAAACCACACCGGTAGGTGCAAAAATTTCGTCAAGGGCATCCGACAGGGGTTTATTCACAGCGTGCACGCTCACGGTCTGATCCACTGGAATGAAATGGCTGCTGTAAGTGAAGTTGATGGCGTAGGCATCGCTGATGTCGGTCAGAACATGACCCAGTTTTTCATTGGAATAGCGCACCGTTACTCGCTGCTGGAGCGATTGCGCTTCGGCGAAACCCACCACGAACAGGGAGATAATGGTCGTAAATAGTGCGGTGTTTTTCATAAAAAGTGAGTCTTGTTGTAATCGATTGTTTTATCGCTTATTGGCATCCCGTGCCTCGAATCAGATACTGCGTGCTATCTTGTTGAACGATTTGGACGCTAATCGCAAATTCCAGAATGCCGATCATGCTTTCCAGGTTTGGGCTTGCGTATTCTCCCGTCACCGGGCAATTCAAAATACCAGCGTTTTCCACCTTCATGGTAATATTGAAATAGCGTTCCAGCGCCGGGATGACGTCGCGCAGCGGCGTATCCTGAAAATTCAACTGTTGTTTGCGCCAGGCATCGGCATTGGAAATGGGCGTTTCCACGATTTTGGTTTCTTCCGCCACTTTGTCATAAATACCCGATGTCCCTTTCTCCAGCAAAACTTCCTTTTCTGTGTTGTCTGCTTTTCGCAGAGCGACTTTACCGGTTGCCACGGTTACTTCCACGCGTGCCTCCTGCGGATAAGCCCGCACATTGAAGCTGGTACCCAGCACCGTCGTGACGGCATTTCCACTGAGAATAGTAAAAAGTTTACCATCCATTTTTGCTACGTCAAAAAATGCCTCTCCTTCGAGATGGACAATGCGGTCGACGAAAGCTTTATCGTAGGAAAAACGCGTATTTTCGTTCAGCCAGATGGTACTTCCGTCCGGCAGTTCCATTTGTTGGCGTTCCTGGCGGGCTGTCTGCACCACCAGCATTTGGTACTGTTCGCCTGTAAGGCCGCCAAACCACCAGATACCTGCTGCAATCGCCACTAAAATTACGGCTGCTGTGCGTAAGATGAACTTATTAATAGACAAACGCACGATTTTTGCAGACGACTTTTCGTTGGACGCGCTTTCGTCCGTCGAGGTTACATTATTTTCACCAAAAAGCCGCTGGTCGAGTGTCTGCCACGCTTGTGCGGTATCGGTTGCGAATAGTTCCTCGTAGTTGCCGGAGATGCTCCAGAGCTGAATCATTTCCTCAAAGAACGCACGATTGGCCGCGTCGCTTTCGATCCAAGCCATCAGTTCGTCCTTTTCGGTAGCACGGACGTTTCCCGACAGGTACTTCGCCATCAGGTTCATGTACTTCGCATCATCCATTTTTATTTCCATTTCCGGTAGCAAGATGCACGCGGAGGTCTTACCCCCCTATTCGGTACAACTTATTTTTGAAAAAAATAACATCCGGTCAAACTTCAGAGTAACATAGTCAGATAACCTTTCAGTTTTTCTCGCAAAATGCGCAGCGCTTTGCTCATCTGATTTTCTACGGTTTTGATAGAAATTCCCATCTGATCGGCAATTTCCTGATAGGTCATATCTTCAAAGCGACTGAGGTGGAACACGGTGCGGCATTTGGGGGGCAGGGTATCAATTGCGGCTCGCACGTTTTGCTCCAGTTCGCTATGCAGATACTGTTGCTCCACACTATTTTCGGCTTCCCCAACGGGCGTTTGCGGCGTCACTTCTTCGTCGTATTGGTGTTTGTTGCGGCGCAAATAGCCCAGGGCTTCATTGATCGCCATGCGCCGGAGGTAAGCCTGCACCGAGGTATTGATCTGGATGGATTCGCGTTTTTCCCAAAAGCGAACAAAAACCTCCTGCGCGAGGTCTTCGACGGTGCTCTGATCCTTGACAAAACGGTACATCGTGCCGCATACCATAGGGTGGTGCTGTTGGAACAACACCTGCAATGCGGAGCGGTCGCCTGCCTGGAGGCGGGTCAGTACGTCGTCAAGGTGTGGGTCTGCCATTGGATAAAATCAGGGTAATCCATCTGTAAGTAACCGGACAAAGTTATTTGAGTTTAAAAAACACAAACCACTGATTATCAAAAATATAAAAATTGTCACAATTAAC
>CAZFBU010000009.1:1422-26752 GCA_964517175.1 uncultured Saprospiraceae bacterium | reverse complement strand
ACAAATAACATGTCCCATTACTTAAATGCGGGGCAAAGATAAGATTTTAATTTTACCGGAGGGTAAAGAGAACGGCTGCTTCCTGTTCAAATATACAAACAGGGCTTCGCGCCCGATACGGTGCAAAAAAAATCCGAGCAATGCCGGTAGCGACGTTGCTCGGATAGCGCTTTGGAAAAGCAGTGGTTTAGCGGGTAGAGCGCTCCTTGATACGCGCTTTCTTACCAACCAGCTTGCGCAGGTAGTACAGTCTGGACTGGCGCACTTTACCGCGTTTGGTCACCTGGATGCTCACAATGGAAGGTGTGGCAAAAGGGAAGATACGCTCTACGCCAACACCGCTGGACATTTTGCGGACGGTGAAAGTTTTGGTTGGACCCTGACCGCTGATCTGGATGACGTCACCGCGGAAAGACTGCTCGCGTTCCTTGTCCCCTTCTACAATCTTGTAAGTCACCACTATATTGTCGCCCGGAGAGAATCTTGGAAACTCCCGCTTCGGCGTCATTTGCTCGTGTACATATTTGATAGCGTCCATTGCTTTGTGATTTTATAAGTGCATTAAGAGCGGTTGGTATGCTGCGGTTTTTGTTTTCACAGAACCCAACGTCTGAAAAATAGCGGTGCAAAGGTACGTTTTTTTAAGTAAATTCAAAATGTATTTTTTAAAAAATATATTGCTGCATTCACCTTATCAAAGTGGCAAAAGTTTTAAACTCAAATTTTTCTCCTCTGGGGCCTCTGAAAGTGACCACCACGACATACACACCGTTGGGCGACTCGACGCCGCTGTTGAATTTTCGTCCATTCCAGCCTTCGTCGGGATTATTGGTTTCAAAGATCATTTCGCCCCAGCGATTCCAGATGGTCATACTGAAATTGGTAGCGCCATCCATCAGGCCTACGCCGAGGTAAGTATCGTTCAGCGCATCGCTATTGGGCGTGAAAGCATTCGGCAGGTGGTATCGCACTTCCGGGCGTACGTCCACCAGTTGTATGAGCGTATCCATGCAGCCGCTGGGATGGGTCACAATCTGTTTCACTTCATACCGCCCGGTATCCCGAAAATTGTGGGTTGGGCTTTGCAGCGTGGACGTTGTGCCGTCGTCAAAATCCCAGAGCCAGCGAATGGCTCGTTCTGACTGGTCGGTGAAGAATACCTGCGGATTGATATTGCTGGGTTCGGGCGGGGCGTAGGCAAAGTTTGCCCGGGGCGATTCCTGCACGACGATCAGGTCGTTGAACACTGTATCCGTCTGGCAGCCAATGGGCGAAACCAGATCAATGGATACCGAGTAGGTGCCGGGTGTCTCGAAGATATGCGTGGGGCTGATGTCGCTGCTACTTCCGCCATCGCCGAAGTTCCAGAAAATACTGTAGGTATCGTCAATGGGCGTCGAGAGGTTGCTGAAAAATATTTCTGCCGGAGCACAGCCCACAAACTCGCTGGGGGCAATAATCAGCACCGCCGGCACTGGGAAGTAAGGAATACTCCGGATACGGGTATCCTGACAGTTATTGACGTCGGTTACGGTGAGCGCTGCCGGTATATCGCCGGGTGTCCGGTAGGTATGTCTGGGGTTTTGCTGAGCGGACGTGTTGCCGTCGCCAAATGACCACTCCCAGTCGGTGATGCGTTCGCTGCCGGTTACGGAAAGGTCCGTGAATTCTACCGGTCCGGCGACGCAGGTGTCGTAAGTGAATTCAAAATCAGCGGATATAGCCGGAAAAATATTGATGAACACATTGGCAGTATCGCCGCAATCCGTTCCGGGGTTGAGCAGCAGTTGTCCATTGTAGTTGCCCTCGCCGGGGAAGGTTACGGTGGGGTTCCATTCGCTGTAAGTTTGCTGCTGCCCGTTGATGTCGAATCGCCATTCATAATCCCGGATAAATTGCTGCAAAAAACTTTCGTTTTCGATCGTCACTTCGGTTGCGCCGCAGGAATTGATAAAATATTGCTGCCCATCGATGACCTCATCGGCTTTCACTTTAGCAAATACCTGCGGATCGCAACTGGCAACATTGAACTGGAAATCGCGTACAATGCGGCTCAGCAGTACACCATTTCTGAATTCTGATACACAAACTCCCACGACGAACTGCCCCTGTACGGGCGGAATGCCGGTGATTCTGCCCGTCGCAGGGTCGATGCGCAGCGCACTTTCGCCCGGCGCATTGGGGTTGAAGCCCAATGGAGCTGAAGGGGTATAGGTAGGCGTTGCAAAACTCACCAAACGATACGGCGGCGGGCAGGCCGGATTCGGATAAGCACCGGCACAACTGGAAAACAGCAACGGGTCGTCTGTGATCGGGCCGCCACCCTGAAAAGGAGCGCAAAACTCGTAAACCAACTGGTCGCCATCGGCATCCGTAGCGGAGTGGTCGAAATCCAGCGGTTCGCCGGCGCAGATGACCGTGGGTGGGAAGCTGCGAAATTTCGGGCTGCTGTTGCAGAGGCGCTGAGCTTCAGGCGTTATTTCCACGGTGTAGGTGGCGCCTTGTCCATCCGGGTTGATGAGGTTGTTGATCGTCACATTCCGGCAGCAGCGCTGGTAGGAAATGTGGTAGCTGTCTTCAGAAACCGGCAGGTTGAGCGTGAAATTGTACGTGCCTTCCTGCACGCAGATATTGGGGGGGATGAGGCAGGGGTAATCCGGCGCGTCTATTCTTCTGACGTTGCCGAGGTTGACATTGACGCGACCAAAAAACTGAGTTTGCGACAAGCTGCCGCAATCGGCGCCATTACAACGATAAACGGCAACGAATGCCTGCGGGTCAAATTCTGCACAGTTGGTACAAAAACAATCGCGATAAGCCTTAATCTCGAACTCGTACCGCCCCTCGCCCAGGCAGGTGTACGTCATGCCACCGCCGATGATGTGCCGCCCCTGCAATTGGAATGTCAAAAAAATTCCCAGTAGTATGCCTGCCATCCGCAGGAAGTTTTCTTGCTGCATAGTTCTTGGATTAACGGTGTAATATTCTCATTCCATAGTAAACGCACGGATGCAGTGGTTTTGTGACGCAAAAGCCGGGCTTTTTGAATTTTTTTTGAATGCAATAATAATTGGCTGGCATCGGGCGTTCTTGTCATTTAGTCTCGGCTGCAAACAATACACTTGCCGAAAGTTATGTTTTAATGGGGATTTTATCATTGTGATACGCCCAAAAATAAACTTTGTTGGCTCAGAATATGCAATTTATAAAAAGATTAATGAGGGTTCGTAATATTGCTGACAGTCGTGCGAAAAACAGCGCGTTGTGGTCGGTTGTTCAAACCCTTTACCCCAAACATTTGTACCATGTAAACGAGCAAGAAGAAGCTAAACCAAGGATTTATGACGACCTATACAAAAGAAAAGATTCGTATGGTGCAGGAATACGATATCGAAGGGGCGCTGAACGCCCTGCAGGAAGGCGGCGTCATCCTCTATCCGACGGATACCGTCTGGAGCATTGGATGTGACGCAACGAATCCCCAGGCTATTGAAAAAGTAATGGCAATCAAAAAGAAATCGACCACAAAAAATTTTGAAATCCTGGTTGATTCTGTAACAATGCTGAAAAATTATGTCGAACAAGTACACCCTAAGTTAGAAACATTACTCATCTACCACATGCGGCCACTGACGATTGTCTTCGATCGCGCCCGCAATCTGCCCGCCAGCGCTACCGCTCCCGATGGCAGCATTGCTGTGCGCGTGGCGCAGGATGACTTCTGCCGGGCGCTCATCCGGGCACACGGCGAACCATTGCTGGCAGCTTTTGCCAGTATGGGCGAAGGCACCTTCCCGACCAACTTCGGCGCCATCAGTTCAGAAATTATTGAAGCGGTGGACTTTGTCGTGAAATATCGTCAAAATGAGAAGACCGTCAGCGAGCCTTCTGTGGTGGTGAAACTTTCCAATCGGGACGAACTTGAGTTTCTGCGCGAGTAGCGCTAATCTTTGATTGGCGCGTGCCATGCGCGTACTGCCAAAGTTTTGTGTTACCAGGGGATTTCTTCCTTGTCCTTGAAAAAACTTGCCGGTGTGCCATTGCGGTGCTTCCGTTGCCAGCCATACCGGCGTTTCCGCTCCTTTTTCTACCGAACGTGGCGCTGCCTGTCCGCCCATCTCTGTGCGTACACCTTGCAAAATTCCGCTTGCTACCTACTTGTAATTCGCATCAAAAAAAGCCTTGTAAACGGCTACGTCTTTTACGGACGCAAACAGCTTGCCATAGTTGGTTTGAGTAATGGCATACACCTCGTAACTGTACTTTGAAGGTATAAAATCTGCCTTGTTTTTTTGAACGGCATTGTAGTAACGCATGGCGTCGTCCTTGTTTTTGAAGCGACGCACCACGATGAGCGGCGTGCGCACTTCCCCATTGATGAGATAGACATCCGAGATGCGCAATCTTTCAGAATCGTGATACTTCCGATTATAGTCAGAAACGGCGTTGCGGCTGTCGTTCAAGGCACTGCCATCTTCCAGCGCAATGATGACCGAATGCACCTGGTCGTCATTCACCTCAAACTGATCGGCTTCCACCTGCTGGTTGCCGGGCAATCGGCCGCCGGAGGAAGCGCCGAGTAATCGCAGGATTTCCCGGGCGTATTTCTGCTCTTCGGTATTTGGATATTTCGATACCACCTCATTCAGCGAGGAGATGTAGTCATCGCGCCCTTTCAGATTGCCGGTGCTCAGTGCTGTGAGCAGTGCAAACTTCGGCTGTAGGGTGTTGCGCGCCCCAAAAAGCTCCCGTGCCTTGACGCTCTTGTCGAAAGCCTGTTGGTAACGCCCTTTTTGAAAATCGAGATAGGCATTATCGTAATAATCGGAAAGCTTTTGCGCTTCGTTGCGCACCTCTACGATATAATTCGGATCCTTAATTATTTTGGCGTAATTCGTTGAGGGATATTTTTCGAGAATTTTGTTGGCATACTCCTGCGCTTTTGCATTATTGCGGAGGTCGGTATGGGCCATGTACAAGTAATACCAGGAGTCCAGTTCGAAGTTATTCTCCGGGTACCGACGGTTGAGGTCTTCCAGTGAAGCTACTGCTTTTTCGTTGTTGCCGAGTCGGTCGCGGTAGAGCTTGCCGAGGATGAAAAGCGCATCGCGCAGTTTGATATTTGCAATGGCAATTTCTTGCTCTGAACTCGGAATACCTGCCAGAATATCCTCTGCTTCTTCTTCGCTCACGGCTGCAACGGGAGCTGCCGTAGCGCTTCCATCGCCTGCTTCATCTCCTTCGAAAGATTGTTTGTTGGAGCGTCGCCAGTTATCTTCCAGCGCGCGATTGCCCCATTTGCGCTGGAAATCTCGTTTTCCCTGCTTCACGCCGCGGTCGTCATAGGCGAAAAACTCGCTCTGCTTTTGCAGGGCTGGTGGCGGCAGATTACCGGCGGTGGTGTTCGTCGTTGCATTTGCGGCGGCAGCATCGCGTTCTTCCTGACGCTGTTTTTTCAGGCGGGCGGCAAATTCCCGCTTTTCATCATCCGTCATTTTGCTGATGCGCAGCAGGCTGTCCTGGAGGGCAATGATTTCGAGATTTGTCGCGATTTCGGTCAGGTTTTCACTCAGGTTTTTTACTTCCTTGTAGCGCGAATCATTGGTATTCATGCTATTCAAAGTAGCATCAAGGTATTTTTTCGCAGGCACAAAATCTTCTTCTTCGAGGTACAACTGTGCCAGT
This sequence comes from uncultured Saprospiraceae bacterium, assembly GCA_964517175.1. Lineage (GTDB taxonomy): Bacteria > Bacteroidota > Bacteroidia > Chitinophagales > Saprospiraceae > JADJNW01. The sequence continues at coordinate 21,067 of CAZFBU010000009.1, read as the reverse complement.
GTATAGTTGGTTTCGGTAGCTTGCGACTGGTTTTGTCCGCCGTATTGGAGTGCGAGTTCCAGGTTTTCAATACCTTTTTGCCGGTCGCCCGATTTCAGTGCAATGCTTGCCAGGGCGTAATAAATCTGATCTCTGTATTCCAGGTTTTTCTCGTCTTTGAGCATTTTTTCCAGGTTGGCGATGGCATCCTGGTTGCTGCCCCGTCCGCTCAGCCATGCATTTTGCGCCATGCGGAGACGGGCATTAAATTCCACGTTGTAGTCATTGGTGTATTTCAGCACCCGGTCGAAGGTAGCGTAAGCCCGGTCGCTTCTGCCTGCTGCCTGGTGGAGTTGTGCCAGCACATAGGCATAGCGCGCCTTGCCATCATTTTTACTGGTCATTTCCACGGCTTGTTCCAGATGCGGAATTGCCAATTGCGGCTCGCCCTGTTGCAAATAGAGATAAGCCTGCACAGGTTCTACCTCGGCGCGGATGTCGGGGAATGTATTTTTTGCTTCGATCAGTTCGGTAAGCAGGCGCTGGGCAGCGCTGAGGTTATCGCGTTCGATGTAGGTTTTTGCGAGCCATAACTTTGCCTCCTGAAAGACGGGGCGGTGCTTCAGGAAATAATTCGGGTCGTCTTCTTCGGGTGGTGCCGGAGGTTCGGGGGTTGGCTTATCCTCGTCCTTTTGCTCGTCTTCCGGGTTTAATTCGGGCAGTGGCGCCTGTTCCTCCCGTTCTTCCCGGCCGGGGCGTTTGGGCGGCGGCGTGCCCTTCTTTCGGGCTTTTTTTACCGCTTTATTGTAGCGCTTGCGTTCGCGTTTTTGCTGTTTGATGCGCTTTTTGCGTTCTTTCTGAATTTGCTTGCGCTCCTTTTTCCGCTCTTTGGCGGTGAGTTTTCGTTCTTTGGCAGCTTCGCGGGCGGTGGGGCGTTTTTCATCGCGCTGGGCCGTCGCTTTTTTATCCTGCGGCTTATCCATGTCCGCCGGGTCGAAGTTGTTGAGAATATACTGGAATGTATTTTGCGCCGATTCGTAATCCTGCTTCAGAAAGCGGGCTTTCCCCACCAGAAGGTAGCAGTCGTCCGTCCACTGGCTTTCGCGATGGAGGTTTACGACAACCGAAACTTTTTTAATAGCCGTATCCAGTGCAGGATAGTAACTCTCCGGGTTTTTATTTTCGAGGTATGGAAAGAGCGGCAATTGTTTATTGAAATCATCCTGGTGCTGGTTGTCCAGTTGGGCGAAAGTCGCTTCCATGATCTCATTTGCATTGAAATAGCCATTGTATTTCGCCGTGACATCGTGGTAGAACTTTTTAAGACCGGATACCTCTCCCCGTCGTTTTGTGGTGGTACACGCCCAAGCCGATAATGCGATAATTGCCAGTAAGAAAAACGTCCGATTCATGTGTTTCAAAGCGCAGGTGACTTTTTGTTAAAAAAATACAAAACCAGGGATAAAAACACCTATTAATTCGCCCTGCTTCGTTTAATCTGTTAACTTTGCATATTTATAGGAAACAAAGATAACGCATTTATTCCTAAGACTTCAAATCGCAAAAACCTAAATTATAGTGTGCGAGAGGAGATAATTAACAAAGCTCAGGTTTTATGTCGAAAATAAGTGAACGCGTAAGGAGCTGGTTCAAACATACAAAAGATAGACTCCAGAATACCTACCGGCTGGTCGTTATGAACGATGAAACCTTCGCCGAGGTCGGCTCTTACCGGCTTACCCTGCTGAATGTGTACATCGCATTGAGCACCATTATCGTCATTATTGCCGTACTGGTGGCGGCGAGTATCGCCTATACGCCGCTCAAGCGATACATTCCGGGCTTCAGTGGCAATCCGGGTAATGATCGTCAGATTTATGAACTGTACCGGCAGGTAGAAAGCATGGAGAAAGAACTGGAAGCGCACCGCACGTACGCCGAGAGCGTACGCAAAATGCTGGTCGGGGATGTGGAAACCGCCGAAGATGTGCCCCAGGTCACTAATTTTGTGCAGGACAGCAGCCTGGTGGAAATCGACCGTACGACCGACGATGAACAACTGCGCCAGGAAGTCGAAATTGCCGAAATTGGCGAAAAAGCAAAAGGCGGGCGGGCTACCAATTTTTCGCCCCGCGATGTTCCGCTCGAACAATTATTCTTCTCCCCACCCGTAACGGGGGAGATCAGCGCTGCTTTCATGCCGGATAAAAAACACTACGGCGTGGATATCCTGGCTCCCAAAAATACAGCCATCAAGGCGGCCATGGATGGGTTTATTATCTTTTCCGACTGGACGCAGGAAACCGGCTACACCATCGGCATACAGCATACCAATAATATCATTACTTTTTACAAACACAATTCCGCCCTGCTGAAATCTGTCGGCAGTTTTGTTCGTTCGGGCGAAGCCGTCGCCATCATCGGCAATACCGGCACGCTTAGCAGCGGACCGCATTTGCATTTCGAGCTTTGGCACAAAGGCATTCCAGTGAATCCGGCGGATTATATCTCTTTCTAAATCAAGACTATGAAAGACTGCTAATTGTGGTCAATGTATTAATTAATTGTAAAACTTGGGCGCGTTTTGACGCCACCAATGGACTTTTTGTATATTTTACCCTAACTTTGAACGCTAAAAGAAAAAAGTATCAGAACTATGACTGCGGATAATTCTTATTTGAAAGAAACTTACAATGAAAAGGGAGAGAAGCTCAGCCCGACTTTGCTGGAAGGTATGAAAAATTTCATGATCGATATCGACGGAACGATCTGTGATGATATACCCAATGAAGAGCCGGAGCGAATGGCAACTTGCCTGCCCTATCCCGATGCGCTGAAAATTATCAACAAGTGGTATGAGGAAGGACACGTGATCACTTTCTTCACTTCCCGCACCGAGGAGCATCGCCCGGTGACCGAGAACTGGCTGCAAAAAAACGGCTTTAAATATCACGGTATCGTATTCGGTAAGCCGCGCGGCGGCAATTATCACTGGATCGACAACCACATCGTGCGGGCAACTCGCTTCAAGGGAAAGTTTACCGATCTGGTGGTGGAAAATCACGAAATAGAGGTCTTTAAAGACTAAGACTGCTTATTTTCAACCATCTGGGGGAGGTGTAAAAAAGTGAAATGGTTCCTTTCGGCATGTATTTCGATGTTCTCAGAGCGGCTTACCCTGCATACTGGCATGATTTTGTTAACTTTAACGCCACATGAAAATCGCAGCGCGAGGCGCGCCCAAATGCTTCTCCTATGAGTATCAGCATCCGAAAGCTTTCGATCATTATTCCTGCTTACAATGAGGGAAAAACGATTCATTTCATACTGGATAAAATCAGAGCGGTTCGGTTGCTTCACGGTATTGAAAAAGAATTAATCGTTGTTAATGATTGTTCTAAAGATGATACTGAAGATGCTGTTTTGAAATACAAAGGCGCTCACCCGGATTTGAACATTCAGTATTTTAAGCATGAAGTCAATAAAGGTAAAGGCGCGGCGCTGCACACGGGCATTGCGCGAGCAACGGGCGACTATCTCATCATCCAGGATGCGGATCTGGAATACGACCCCGAAGAGTACAACCTACTGCTCAATCCGGTGCTGAAAGGCTTTGCCGATGTGGTTTATGGCTCGCGTTTTATGGGGGGCAATCCGCACCGGATTTTGTTCTTCTGGCATTCCATCGGGAATAAATTCCTCACTTTTTTGTCGAATATGTTTACCGATCTCAACCTGACGGACATGGAAACCTGCTACAAGCTGTTCCGTACGGATTTGATCAAAAATCTCGACCTGCAGGAAAAGCGCTTTGGCTTTGAACCGGAAGTGACGGCCAAAATCGCGCGGGTGCGGGGCGTGCGAATCTATGAGGTGGGTATTTCTTATTATGGACGCACCTACCAGGAGGGCAAAAAAATTGGCTGGCGCGACGGCTTCCGCGCTATTTACTGCATCCTGAAATACGGGCTTTTCAGGCGATAAGCCCCAACTTCTTCGTTCAATGCCATCTTTTTTGTCGGAATATCAACAATGTAACAACGGTCAATTTATTTGGTTCTCATCGCTTTCGATTGTCATACGTTACGCGCGGATCGAGCCAGGCGTATAAAATGTCCGCTACCAGAATACCAATGATTGTAACTACTGCCGAGAGCATCAAAATGGCATACACCACCGGATAATCGCGATTATTGATGGAATCAATGGTGAGTTTGCCCATGCCGGGAATGTTGAAAATCACTTCAATAACCACCGAGCCGGAAAGCGCCAGCGGAAATACCGAGGCGAACAGCGTGATGATCGGAAACAGTGCATTGCGAAAAGCGTGCTTCCAGGTGATCTTGCTCTCCGGTAAACCCTTGGCGCGCGCCGTGCGGATGTAATCCTGCTGCAACACATCCAGCATACCGCCGCGCATCTGTCGGGAGATGAACGCCAGCGCACCGTAAGTCATGCAGAAAATAGGCAGGATGAGGTGCACCGCTGCGGTTGCGAATTTTTCCGCGAAGGAAGCGCCCACCGCTGCACTGCCCACCCCAATCGATGGAAACCAATCCATGCCGTACTCCGGCGTGGTGAAAAACACGATCAGCATGGTCGCGATCCAGAAGGTCGGCAGGGAATACAGCAAGAATAAGCTCACCGAAATAAAGCGATCCCAACGGGTATCCTTGCGCACCGCCGAAAAAACGCCCAGCGGCACCGCCAGCAGATAGGCGATAAAAATGGCGATGCCATTCACAACCAGCGTCCAGGAAAGGGCATCGAACAACTTAGAAGCAACCGGCCGACCGTCGGTATAAGCCACGCCAAAATCGCCGCGTAAAAAATCCGTAAACCAATGATGATACTGATTATCAAAGCCATACCATTTGAAATCGGGCACGAGTAGCCGCTTGGGCGTGGCGTTGGCTTTTATGTTTTCGTAGCTGGCGCGCAATGCTGAAATGTTCGGGCTGGCGAAACTTACAAGTACGCTATCGTGCTGAGCGATACTACTTAAAGTATCCAAAATGCTGGTGATGCGATTGTCCCGGTGCTGGAGGTAGAGCGAGCGCAAATTGCCCCGGAGCATGCCGAGCCTGTTGCTTTGAATAGCGGGCGGCGGGTTACTCCAGCGGGCGTCCGTCTGCTCCAGTTGTTGGCGATAAGCCGCAATTTCCGCCCAGTTGCCATACTGTCCGATCAGTTTGGTCAGGGTTTCGCGTTGTTGTTTCAAAACGAACCGATACAGCGTATCCGGATATGCTGCAGATGCAATGCCGAAGTAAAAAACGGGTTTGTCCAATCCCCACAGGCGCGCCGTTTCCCGGTAGATGCGCTCCTGATCGCCCAGCGAAAGTCGCGGATCTTCCCGCTCGCCGATGGGATCGCCCGGGGCGAGTTTGCTCAACCCAAACGCCAGCAGCGAAATGAGGAGCAGTGTCGGAATGAACAACAAAATCCGTTTGATCAGGTAGCGCAGCATGGGATTACGTTAATGAAAGTGCTGTGAGCCGAATGAGCACACAACATTCATTTTTTATAATATTATTGCAAATTATCATTCAACTTAAACAACTGCGGGAAAAAGCCCGGAGTCACCGGCGAAGCCTGTGCTTCGAATCGCTTGTGCATGACAATCTTACCCAATGGATGGAACAGAAAAATGTATGGTTGCTCCTCGTAAATGATCGCTTGTAATTGCTTGTACAGTTCGTTGCGTTTGCTTTCGTCCAGTGTCACCTGGATTTCGCTGATGAGTTGATCCGCCTGTTCGTTCTGGAAGCCGGCGTAATTGCTGCCGCCAGCGATGGCTTCCGATGACCAGTCTTGTGCAGGTTCCCACAGCGTCGGCGAAATCGTTCTGCCGCCGGAAGCCATTTCGTAATTGCCGGATCTGACTTCGCCCATATACACGCGGAAGTCGCGCTGCGTGATGTTGAGCTTCACACCAACCTGCTGTAAGCTGCCCTGAGCCAGTAGCAACAAATTCTGACCGGTAGCGCTTTCTGGTGAAATGAAACACTCCAATTCCAGTTCTACCACTTCGCCGCCAATTTCCTTGTCCACCGTGCCATTACCATTGCTGTCCGACCAGCCGGCTTCCTTGAGCAGCGACCTGGCTTGTTCGATGCTAAAACCAATCGGTTTGAGGTCTTTGTTAAAATATGGCGCTTCGGGGAGTACCGGAACGACAGCCGGTTTCGCCAGTCCGTCATACACTGTTTCGATGATTTCGTTCACATTAATCGCGTGGGCAATCGCGCGGCGTACGCGTTTATCTGCCAGCTTTGGATTGCGATTATTCATATAAATGGCGGCATATTGCGAAAGGGTAGGCGAGAAGAAATTGTATCGTTCTTGCGTGTAAGTTGCATCGCGCATTTCCAGAAAATCAGACGGCGGGAGGGTTTCCACGACGTCAATTTCCTCGGATTTTACCATCGCTACCGCCGATACATCAGCGATCGGCAGATACACCAGGCGCTCCGGATGCGCTTCCAATCCTCGATTATTCTCCGCCAACGCATCGCCCCACCAGTTTTCTTTTTTGGTCAAAACGATGCGTTGCCCGGTTTCCCAGCCTTCAAATTGGTAAGGGCCACAACCAACGACATAGCCTTTCTCGCGGGCAAATTTTTCACTCTGGAAAGCTTCCGCAAATTGCTTCAGGTTGTCGTTGTTTTGCGCCATTTGGCCCGCCTTTTCCTGATCGAGCAGGTCTGCCAGCGGAATAGTGCTCATCAATCCATTGGGGTCGTAAACATAAGCGGGGATCAAACCAAAGCTATTAGAAATGGCTTCCTCGTTGAGAATGTATTTTTGTCCGGTAGAAACGGTAAACTTCTTCGGGTTCGCCGGATCAACCTGAACGTCTTTGATAAAAGCTATGTAGGGTCGGATATTCTGGGCGTTCACCAGCGGATTGAGCGCTGCTTTCAGCGTGAAAATGTAATCCTCGGCGGTTACCGGCGTGCCATTGTCCCAAACGGCTTCTTCGCGAATTTCAAAAGTATAGGACGAGCCGCCGGCGAGCGGGCCTTCGGTGATGTCCGCCACCGTCGGGCGGGCTTTCGCCAATACCGGCAGATAGTCGAAGGTTTCGGGATCGACGGTAATGAGCGGCAAAAATATCTGATCCGCTACCTGGCGGGAGTAATTGTCGGTCATGGTCAACGGGTTGAGCGTTTGCGCTTCTGCGCGCAGGCGGATTGCCACTTCATTGCCCGTGCGTTTGAAATCTACATCCGAGCCTGGTTGCGGGTCGGTTTTACAGGCAGTAACGGTGAGCAGTACGAGTAACAATAAGCCGATAATAGATCGAAAATGATTCATGGGCGGTTTTGGTTTTGAATTTTGAAATAAGGAAAAACAAAGATAACAGAACTTCAGGCAGTTTCATATTCCGGTATCTTACAATCTTTCCCGATGCTTTACACGCCCTAAATTAAGCGATTTTGCGAAGGCTGGAAAAAAAATCCGATGAAATATCGCGCTGAACCTAAGAAGCGCTGTTTTGTTTACAATTTGAGAGTCAAAAACAATCATCAAAAACCTGCTTTTCATGGCAACAGTCCTTATTGGCGGAGGCTCCGGTCTCATTGGCACCCGACTCAGCGAAATCCTCGAAGAACATGGCTACACTGTAGAACACCTGAGTCGCACGGCCGACCCCGACGCGCGCTTTCCCGCATACGCCTGGGATGTGCGCAATGGCACCATCGACGAGGCTGCGGTAGAACGCGCCGATTACGTGATCAACCTCGCCGGTGCAGGTATCGCTGATAAGCCCTGGACGGATGCCCGCAAGCAGGTCATCATCGAAAGTCGCACCCAAAGTACGCGCCTTTTGCTCGATACCTTCCGGAAATTGCGTAAAGAGCCTAAAGCCTATCTTTCCAGCGCGGCCATTGGCATTTACGGCGACCGGGGCGAAGAGTTGCTAACCGAAGATTCCGAACCCGGCAAATCCGGTTTCCTGGCCGAAAGCTGCAAAGCCTGGGAGCAGGCGATCAAAGAGGTTGCCGCAACGCGTACGCGCACCGTGGCCTTGCGCATTGGCGTGGTGCTTTCGACCAAAGGCGGCGCGCTGGAGAAAATGCTCATCCCGCTCAAGTTGCGGTCGGCGGCTTACTTTGGCGATGGCAGCCAGTGGTTTCCCTGGGTGCACATCGACGATGTTTGCCAGATGTTTTTATACGCTTTAGAAAATGAAAGCCTGGAAGGATTTTACAATGCCGTTGCGCCGAATCCCGTTCGGAATAAAGCGTTCACGGAAACCCTGGTGGATGCCTACGGCAAATCCGTCCTTACATTGCCCGCGCCGGCGTTCGCGCTGCGCCTGGGCATGGGCGAGATGGCTGATACCGTGCTGGGTAGCACTAAGGTATCCGCGCAAAAAATCCTGGATGCCGGTTTTGTGTTTCAGTTCCCGGAATTGAAGCCAGCGCTGGAAGATATTCTGGAAAGAAAAGTGTGATCTATTGACCAAATAAGGTTTGCTTTAAACATTTCTCTGTATTTTTTTATTTTGTGCTCGTTAATTAACCTAAAAGTAGCATACGATGAAAAAATACCTCACCCTATTGTTCCTGCTGGGGGCTTTGCTGTTTGTTGCACCATTGCAAATACTGGCGCAAGACGAAGAAAAAAGCGAGCAAAGCGACAGCGATCAAAAGTCCGATTCGAAGAAAAAAGGCAAATCTTACCGTGACATCATCACCGACGAAGCCAGGACTGACGACGGTTTGTTCAGGGTGCACCTGATCGGCGAGAAGGTCTATTACGAAATTCCAAATGACCTGCTGAACGTCGATCTGCTCTGGATTAGTCGTATTTCCGGTCGTTCCGAGGATTTGAGTCCGTACATCAACGCCGGCTCCAAGACCAACGAGCAGATCGTGCAGTGGCAGCGCAAAGGCAGCCGTATTCTGCTGCGCGGCATTTCCTACAATAGTGTTGCCGATGAATCACTCCCGATTTCCAGGTCGGTGCAATACAATAATTTCGAGCCAATCATTCAGGCATTTAAGATCGAAACCATGAATGAGGATTCCACAGCGGTGGTTATCGAAGTGTCGAGTTTATTCACGAAAGATGTGCCGGTATTCAGCGGTTTGGACAGTCGCCTGCGCACGCAGTACAAGGTGCGAAACCTGGATGCGGCGCGTTCGTTCATCGACACCGTGCGCAGCTATCCGATCAATATCGAAGTGGTACACACCCAAACGTTCAATGCTGCCGAGCCGCCCGCCAACAGCAAAATGAATACGATCACGATTCAGATGAATCAATCGATGATAAAACTGCCGGAAAACCCGATGACGCCTCGGTTGTACGACGAGCGGGTAGGGTGGTTTACCGTTCGGCAATACGACTACGGCTCGGAAGCCCTCAAGTCGGACCTGAAAACGTACATCCAACGCTGGCGACTGGAACCCAAAGACCCCGAAGCGTATCTGCGCGGCGAATTGGTGGAGCCGGTGAAGCCCATCGTTTATTACCTCGACCCGGCTACGCCGGAGCACTGGCGTCCGTATTTCCGGCAAGGCGTCGAAGACTGGCAGGCGGCATTCGAAGCGGCTGGTTTCAAAAATGCGATCATCGCGAAAGACCCGCCAACGCCTGAGGAAGACCCCGAATTCAGCCCGGAGGATGCGCGCTATTCCACGGTGCGTTACGTTGCAACCACTACGCGCAATGCGGTAGGACCGCGCGTTGCCGACCCGCGCTCCGGCGAAATTATCGAAAGCGACATCATTTGGTATCACAATCACCTGCGTTCGTACCGCAATCGCTACCTCCTGGAAACCGGCGCGGCGAACCCTTCCGCCCGCACGCTCGATACGCCGGAAGAGGAAATCGGTGAAATGATGCGCCGCGTGATCTCGCACGAAATCGGGCACGCCCTGGGCTTGCCGCACAACATGAAGGCAAGCTCCGCTTATCCCGTGGATTCACTGCGTTCCGGTGATTTTACGCAAAAATATGGCATTGCCACGACCATCATGGACTACGCCCGCTACAACTACGTGGCGCAACCCGACGACCAGAACATTCGCTTTGTGCGACAGCTCGGACCGTACGACCTGTACTCGATCAACTGGGGCTACCGCTGGTTGCCAAATGTGGACAAACCGGAAGACGAAACGGCGACGCTAAAAAGCTGGATCAAGGAGAAAGAAGGCGATCCGATGTATATGTTTGGCAGCGGTTCCGGCGGAATTGATCCAAATGCACAAACCGAAAATATCGGTGATGATCCGGTAAAAGCCAGTAGCTATGGCTTGTCAAATTTGAAAATTGTTGCAAAAAATCTGCTGGATTGGACAACAACCGATGGCGAAAATTATGAAGACCTGGAAGAATTGTACGGTGAACTGGTGGGCGTCTGGAATCGCTATATCGGGCACGTGGTGACCAACATTGGCGGCGTAAATCAAACACTGAAAACCGCCGATCAGGCAGGTACGGTTTATGCGCCGGTGTCCAGAGCCGAGCAACGCGCCTCTGTGCAGTGGCTGCTCGATCACGCTTTTTCAAAACCAGCCTGGCTGATGAACGCCGATATTTCCCGCCGGATTGAGCACGCCGGCATGGTGGAGCGCATCCGGGCATTGCAGGTTCGTCATTTGGACAATATTCTTAGCACCGGTCGCTTGCAGCGAATGATTGAAAATCAGGGATTTGAAGGTAATCAGACCTACACCATGCTGGAATTGATGCAGGATCTGCGCAAAGGGCTTTGGTCGGAAATGTACAAGGGGCAGGCTGCCGATCTTACGCGCCGAAACCTCCAGCGGGCCTATCTGGAACGGATGGCGTACCTGCTGAGCGAAGCAGCTGCATCACCGCGCCAGCAGTTTAAGGTGAGCCAGTCGGATGTGCACCCTGTCGTGCGGGCGGAATTGCAGACGTTGAAGAACGATATTCGCAAAAACCAGAAGCAAATTCAGGATGAACTGACGCGCTATCATCTGCAGGATGCGATTGCGCGCATCGATAAAATACTGGAGGTAAAAAAATAATGGCAGGTTTAACTGTCTAATCGGATAAAGCTTGCGATGCGGCAAGTTTTTGTTTTATTTATTTTCAAAGCACTCACTAACAAAATTTAAAATTCAGATGAAAAAACTATTTAGCTTACTAGCCATCCTGGGGCTGGTTTTTGCAATCAGCGCGCCGATGGCAATGGCGCAGGATAGCCCGGATGAAAAATCCGAACAAAACGGTAAGAAGAAAAAAGGAAAATCCTACGAGGATGTCATCACCGAAGATGCCGTGACGGATGAAGGGTTATTTACGGTGCACAAAATAGATGCCAACTACTATTTTGAGATACCGACCGACCTGCTCGACGAAGAACTGCTGGTAGTCAGCCGGATGTCGGGTTTCGTAAAAAACCTGAGCTTTGGCGGTGCCGGGCAGAAGACGCGCCCGCAGCAAATCGTGCGCTGGCAGCAAAAAGACGATAAGGTTCTGCTGCGTTCGGTTTCCTACTCCAGTGTTGCAGATCCGGCAGACCCGGTGTATGAGTCGGTGAAGAACAACAACTTCGAGCCGATTGTCATGTCTTTTAAAATCGAGACCACTCATCCGGAAACGGGCGCTCCGGTTATTGATGTAACGCCGCTTTTTACAACGGATGTTACCATGATCGGACCATTGAATGATACGCAGCGCAAGAATTTTTCCATCAAAGGCTTGGATAAAACGCGCAGTTTTGTCAACTACGTTAAAAGCTTTCCGCAAAATGTGGAAGTGCGCCACATTCTTACTTTCAATGGCGACAAATTGCCGGACAATGCCGTAACCGGCGCGCTTTCCGTAGAGATGAATCAGTCTTTCATCAAGCTGCCGGAAGAACCCTGGCAACCACGCCTGCACGACGACCGGGTCGGTTATTTTTCGCTGACACAAAACAATTACAGCCTCAATGAGCAAAAAGCTGCCAAGCGCCGCTACATCACCCGCTGGCGCCTCGATCCGAAGGATATGAGCGCTTACCAGCGCGGCGAACTGGTGGAACCGAAAGAACCGATCATTTATTACATCGACCCGGCTACGCCGGAGAAGTGGCGCAAGTACCTCAAGCAGGGCGTGGAAGACTGGCAGGTCGCTTTTGAAGCGGCGGGTTTCAAAAATACCATCATTGCCAAAGACCCGCCAACGAAAGAAGAAGACCCGGACTGGAGCCCCGAAGATGTACGCTATTCAGTAATTCGCTATATCACGACCGAAATCCAGAATGCGCAAGGTCCGCATGTGCACGATCCGCGTACCGGCGAGATTTTGGAAAGTGATATTTTGTGGTATCACAACGTGATGAATCTGCTGCGCAACTGGTTTTTTATACAAACGGCAGCCGTAAATCCCGACGCTCAGAAGGTGAAATTTGATGATGAACTCATGGGCGAACTCATTCGCTTCGTCGCTGCGCACGAGGTGGGACACACCCTGGGGTTGCCGCACAACATGGGCTCGAGCCCTGCCTATCACGTGGACTCGCTGCGGGCGCCGGGCTTCGTGCAGCGCATGGGCGTAGCGCCTTCCATTATGGATTATGCGCGGTTCAACTACGTGGCACAGCCGGAAGACAAAGGCGCTGGCTTGTTTCCAAAAATTGGCCCGTACGATACCTGGTCTATCGTTTATGGATATAAATTGATTCCCGGAAAGGACACCGAAGCCGAAAAAGCGACGCTCCACCAATGGATTAAAGAGCGCGCCGACGATCCGGTTTATCGCTATGGGCAGCAGCAGCGCAATACGGTGGACCCCAGCGCTCAAACCGAAGACGTGGGGCACGATGCAATGATCGCCAGCGAAATGGGCATCCGGAATCTGAAGCGCATTGTACCGAAACTCATCACCTGGACCGAAGATATGGGTAAGGATTACGCCGACCTCAACGAATTGTACGGGCAGGTGGCCGGACAATTCCGGCGCTACATGGGGCACGTGGTCAACAATGTAGGCGGTGTTTATGAATACGACAAAACGTACGATCAGCCCGGGGCGGTTTATGTACACGTGCCGAAAGAGCAGCAGCAGCGTGCGGTAAAGTTCTTGAATGAGCAATTGTTTCAGACGCCGGAGTGGATGCTGGACAAGGACATACTCGCCCGTGTTCAGTCGGCTGGCGTCATGGACAACATCCGCAGTATGCAAACCAGCACGCTCAATGCGTTGTTCAATGGCGATCGCCTCAAGCGGATGATCGAAAATGAAGCGTTGAACGGCAAAGCTGCTTACGCGCTTACGGATGTGTATGCGGATACGAGAAAAGGCATTTTCAGTGAGATTGCCGGTGGCGCTGCGATTGATCCGTTTCGGCGCAACCTCCAGCGGGCATACATCGCTAAAATGGCAGAATGGATGAAAAATGACGATAGCAAATACGACCAGACGGACATCAAAGCGGTGACCCGGGCAACGCTGGTCAAGTTACAGCAGGACATTCGCAATAACCTGAGCAAGCAGAAAGATCAGCTAGCGAAAGATCATCTGAATGACGCGCTGGCGCGAATCAATCAGGCTCTGGAAGGCAAGGATAAGGAGGCGAAGTAAACAGCATGCCCGCTCAGCAGGCGCTGTTGTTGTAAAAGCATTACATGAAAAACCCGGGCAGATTCACTTTTTTCAACTGAATCTGTCCGGGCTTTTTGTTTTGCAAATGTTGAAAATCATTCGGATTTCAGACACAAAAACAATCCGTTGATACGCTCTTTATTTTTTGATATCAAACTTGTATTCCAGCATTTCGATAATAGAATCACCGGAATCCGGCACGGTATTTTTCAGAAAAATCGTAACGCCAATGGTTTCCGCTTCTTCTTTTTCGGTGCTGTCAAAGATAATTTTGATCTTACCTTTGGCTCCCGGCTCAACGGGCTCTTCCGACCATTCGACGGTCGTACAGGTGCAGGCATCAATGAACTCCATCAGCAGCGGTACATCGCCCTGGTTGACGAATTCAAAAACGTGCTCGCGCTTTTCGCCTTTTTTCACCACGCCAAAATCTACGGAACGCTGCGCGCCAAAATCCATGACTGGAATGCCGGTCAGGTCCGTTCGGCCATAAAGCGTGGACATCTCGCTGATTTTGAAGGTATCTTGTTCGATACGAATAAGGCTATTTCGGTCATTGGCATCTTTCTTGCGCAGGCGCGTACGCTTGATGACGATGCTGGTTGGGCCTTCCGTGATCTTGAACTCAGTGCGGCGATTTAGCTCGTGAGCAATTTCCTGCTGCTCTTCGCCTGGTAAATTTGTGATAAACTCCGGCGTCATCACATCCCCTTCGTTCAGGAAATCATGCTTGGCGGCTACGTTGGCGCTCACGGTTTGCGGTTGGTTTTCGCCGTAGCCTTTTGCCACGATGCGATCCCGGTTGATGCCCTGGCGCACCAGCCAACGGCGGGCCGACTCCGCGCGGCGCTGCGACAAATCTTCGTTGTAGCGATCATTACCGCGATTGTCCGTATGCGAACTCAACTCAATCTTCATATCCGGATATTCGGTCATCAATTCAAACACGACCTGCAGATCACTTTCCGCTTCCTCGCGAATGCGATCATCATCAAAATCATACAAGATATTTTCCAGCACAATCGCCTGCTCGGTCACCAGCGTGTCAAACTCCGGTTCCGGCGGAGGCAATGGCTTGGCTTTCAGGTAGAACCGCTCCTCGAATGTCTTGGATTCTTTTACGCCGTTGGTATTAAAATCAATGGTATCCGGGTAGTAATCGGGGTGCGTGGCAATGATTCGGTAAGGCATATCCACGCCCAGTTCAAAGCCAAAGCGGTTGCCGCGTTCGCTGGTTTGCGAATTGGTTTCGCCGATCACGTCATTGGTCATTACGGACAACTGCGTGGTGCCGCCGATCAGCGCTTTGCGGTCTTCGGTGAATAATCCGACCACCAAATCCACCGAGAGTTTGGGTACCGTGAAGGTGTAAATGTCGTCGCAGCAGGTGCGGCTTACGGCAGAGCGGCCGCCCTCGCGGTTGGAGGTGAGAAAGCCGCGATAGCCTTCGCTGTCGAGCGCAAAAGAGTAGTCGTCCACGCTGGAGTTGTAGGCATTGCCCATGTTGGTGGGGTCGCTCCAGGAGGTGCCATCCCACAGGGTGTAAAAAACGTCGAAGCCGCCAAATCCGGGATGCCCGGTGGATGCGAAGTAGAGGGTACCATCAAAGTAGAACGGCGTTTCTTCGTCGCCCGGCGTGTTAATTTTTGGTCCGAGATTCACGGCGTCGCCATATTTACCTTCGCTTTCCAGCGGTGCGTAGTAGAGATCAAAGCCACCGTAGCCCCCCGGCATATTGGAAGCGAAAAAGAGTACTTCGCGGCCGAACAGTTCGCCGGCGGCTGGCTGTTTGTTAACATAATCATCGCTGTTGATGCCTTCCACTTCCTGGGCTGCTTTCCAGGCACCATCGCCGCCCACGCTGTAGTAAATTTTGCCCGCACTCATGGTGTTGCCCTCCAGTTGCGCCTGGGTGAGAAACATGCGGTTGCCGTCAGGTGCGATACTCACGTTGGCCATGTGGTACTCCGGGCGGTTCACTTTGGTATCGAGCGCTTGTGGCTTGTCCCATTCGTCCCGGCTATCTTTTTTCGACATGACGATCTTCGCGTAGTGGTCTTTGGAGTCTTCTTTTACCACGATGACATCATCGGTATCAAAGCTGACGAAATACATGGTGTTTTCGTCGCGGGCAAACACGGGCGAGTATTCCGAGAAGCGCGTATTCACTTTTCTGCCGGCGCTTTCCATATTCACTTTTTTGGTGGGCGGAGGGGTATTCATCGCCATTTCAGCGCCTGCAATCTCATTTTGCGCCAGTATGCGCAGCGAATCGCTGGTGGTATGTTTCAGGAAATCTTCGAGTTCCAGCACGGCTTCGGGGTACTTTTCATTCATCTTCAGCACCCGTCCGTACTGGTAGCGATACTCGGAAAGCTCGCCTTCGTCCGCTCGTCGCAAGAGAGAGCGATAGGTGCGCTCGGCTTTGCGATAATCGCGGATGCGATAGCTCAGGTCGGCAATCATCGGCAGCAGCGCGCGATCCTGTTTCTCTTCGTAGGCTTCGTCATATTTTTGAAGCGCTCCGTAGTAATCTTTTTTTTGATATTGTTCTTCGGCTGCTTGCAGCAACACATCATAAGCCGCACTGCGCAGTGGCTGTGCCGTTGCTACGCTCATGCCGACGATCATCAGTATTGCCAGGGTAAGTAATCGTTTCATAATCTTTATATTAAGCCCCTTTTTAAGGTTCATTATTTCAACTTGTCAAACGTTCAAAAAAGAGTTTTGTACGCGCAAACCGTCGATAGATTTTTCTAAAATTTTGTTAAACTAAAAATGCGGACACAGTATGCTCGGGTCAGTATTCGGCTTTTTGTAAATTTTGAATACATACCAGGCTGCTACCTCGAAACCGCCCTGAAAATTGCTTACCTCACTCAGGGAAGATACATTCACATCGTAGCTCAGGGCTACGCGCAGTGGTCCGTAGTCCATGCCCAGCAGTGCCTGCGCGGCATCGCCGAAGCGGTAGCCTGCACCGAAATTGAGCTTCACCTCCGGCTGATCCTCCACCGGATTGTCTTCTTTCAGTAGGTAGCTGCCCCAGGCTTGCAGGTTGATGGCCGTAGCGCCCCCCGAATTGCGCAGCATTACTGTTGGGGCGATGCTCCACTTGTCGGTTAGCTGCGTTTGGTATTTGGCGTGTGCTGTTATGGTCATCGGGCGTCGTTCTGCATCACCATCTTCACCGGGAATAGCTGAGGTGATGAAACCATATTTTGGCTGCGTAATGTGACCGAATGCGAGCCCTGCATCCAGGCTGGATTGATTATCCAACTGCGTGCGCAGCATCAAGCCGACGCCAAAGTCGAAAAAACTTGTTTCGTTGGGAATGCTGCGGTCTTCACTGGCACCGGGTTGCCCGCCTACCAGTTCGGATTCATCACCGAATAGCAGCCCCTGTGCCTGCAGATCGAGGCTTCGCTGCACGCTACCGCCTTGTACGCCTAGTGTCAGCATGGTTTTTGCATCTTTGGTGAGTGCAAAATGGTAGGAAGCCGAAAGCATATTCTGCGTTGTTTTCAGCTTGGCAGTACCGGCCTGGTCGTTCACCGTCAGCATACCGATGCCCACCCAATCCGTTTTGCGGAAGCCACGAATGATGGGCGCATCAATAAAAAAGGAAGGAGTGGTAAACTGATTGGGCAGGAAGCTTGCCCACTGGTCGCGATAGATACCGCCCACGCGCGCCGTGCCCTCGTACGCCCCCGTCAGCGCGGGATTGAGCGTGAGGGGTGACATATCAAAGAGCGAGAAGTGGATATCCTGCGCTCGTAGTGTTCCGAAGAAAATGACGAAAGCCCCTAAGAGTAAAAGTCTGTTCAATTTCATGCGTACTGTTTTGTCTTGTTTTCAAAAGGGTGACTGATTTTGATGTTGGTTGTTTTTGGTTGCCAGATGCTATATTTTGCGGAAAGCTGGCGTTTCCGGTTGCGAAATATAGATTTTTTTGACTAAAAACAGGTAACAAACCGGGGCAAGTTAGTTGTTAAAGTGAAGTTGGGCAAAATCTTC
Organism: uncultured Saprospiraceae bacterium; assembly: GCA_964517175.1. GTDB lineage: Bacteria > Bacteroidota > Bacteroidia > Chitinophagales > Saprospiraceae > JADJNW01. The sequence continues at coordinate 3,496 of CAZFBU010000009.1, read as the reverse complement.
CGCAGAATTTTTGTTCTGATGGGTGACAAAATTGGGTGATGGGGGATTAGGGGATGGCTCGTAGGTGATAGGTGATGGGGGATTAGGGGATGTGTTAATGGGTGATAGGTCATGGGTGGTGGGTGGTGGGGGATTTGTCCTGCGGAAGGTTTCCCGCAGGACAAATGCTGGCTTACTGCCCGACAAAGAAAACGGCATTGCTGAAAAGGAACTTACCATTTTCCCAGAAGGAACGGAACAGCGGATTGTCCACGAGGTAAGTCACACTACCGCGCCCTTTATTTTCGACGGCGAAAACGACGGAATTTTTCACTTCTTCCAGCGCTTTGCTGCCGACGAAGCCAGTGTACATCGGATCGTCGCCGATCGTGCCGACATTCCAGGCATCTTTCAACGGCTGATAGCTCGTAGCACCGGTTTTCAGGGTGAAATAATAATCGCCCAGCCCAAAGCCCAGCGGGTGGGTATGATCCATTTTGAGTTTGAAAATGGCGCCCGGTATATCTTCGCTGATGCTGCGCCGCGCCTGCCCGGCGTAGCTGTCGAAGCGACTATCCAGTTCTTCTTGCCTGGCTTCTTTTTCGTCGGCGCTCTTGTCGGCATCATCGGCATAACGCGTGAGCGCGAAGCCGCTTTTATCCTGCAAGGAACGCACAGCCGCCCCCACCGCGATCAATCGGCCGCCACCGCGAACCCAATCGTTCAATTTATCCAGGGTGCTGCCATTCAGGTTGTAAAAACCTTCCGACATGACCAGCACGTTGTAATCATCGAGATTCAGACGGGACAAATCTCCAGCAGGTACAACGGTCAGCGGGTATTTCAAATCCTGTTCGAAATAGTACCACACCTGACCGAAGGAATTGGAAAACGTGCCCTCGCCGCCGAGCACCGCAATTTTAGGCGCCTGAAGGAAAACGTAATCGCTGGAGCCAAAGTCCTTGCCGCTGTCCATGTAGCCGGTGCGCACCGCCCGGATGTCCTGCTTATGCTGCAAAGCAGATTTTGCTACAACATCCTCAAAACCAGCCATTTTTCGGTTATCCGCTCTGGTGATCACCAGCGTGCCGCGCTCGTACGGCTGCCCGTTTATGCGGAATGGCTCGGTTGCGTAGCGCACCTTCACGCCCTTGCGCAGTACGTCCGCCAGGAAGCGCGCATTGTCCATTGACTTCCAGCGGGCAACAAATGCATACGGATTGCTTACGGTGCTCAGGTTGTTGCTGTAATTGCGGAATTCGTAATCGCCGCCGGCATCGAACCGGTCTTTGGAAGCATAAGTCTCCAGTCCGTAGGCATACGGCAACGACCAGGCGGTGATGTCATAAGTCAATGAATCCACGAGTTCGGTTTCCGGCTCAAAGAGAATTTGCGCGAGCACGGATTTTGGCTGGTAAGCGCTGATAATCAGGTCGTTCGATTCTACTTTGATGTTTTTCTGCTCGCCGGTTTGGTAATCAAATGCACGCAGCGAGCCCGATTTTCCAGCCTTGCCGTATTGGATTTTATTTTTATCTAAAAGCTGAGTCAACGCTTTGATGCGGGCTTCTTCGTTGTTGCCTTTGATGACGAAAGTTTTGTAATTGCCAATCTCCGCATTGCGGGATTTTGCAAAGAAATCATTGAAGTTATCGACCAACCGTCGTGCATTTTTTGCTGCGATTTCAACCGTAGAGAGCGCTGTAGTTTTGTGGTGCATCACGCGATCCATGAGCGTGAGCGTATCGCCGGTTTCCATGACGACGGCCCGGCCCGCACGACCGCTACCGCCCTGCTCGTAGGTCATCCCGATGGCGCCATTGTACGTCGGATAGGTATCGCCGTAGCTGGGATAGAGCAAATCAAAAACTTCTTTCGTAAAATACAGCCAGCCGTTTTCATCGAAATATTTGGCGTGGTTGCGACCAATTTCATCCTGAAAAGTGCGCTGCCACTGCGTGATGTATTTGTGAAAAGGCTGCGCCGCCGGCGCAAAATAGTAAGGCGCATTTACGCTTTGCTCGTGCAAATCGGCAGCGATGTGGGGCATCCATTGGTGATAAACCTCCAGTCGCTGCTGCGATTCCACCTGCGT
>CAZFBU010000009.1:0-1322 GCA_964517175.1 uncultured Saprospiraceae bacterium | reverse complement strand
TTGATCAATACACCGATTCCGCTATTCTGCGAATCGTGCTGGAATCCCCCATCGTGTAATAATGCAAACAAGGCACGCCTTTTTTCTTCAGCTCTTTCGACTGGTGGATGCACCACTCGATACCCACCTCTTTGTAAGCTTCCATATCCTTCGCATTCATCAGCTCTTTTACGAATTCTTCCGGCAGATTCACGTGAAAATGGCGCGGAATGGCACTCAACTGATAGCGCTTGGTGATGGGCTTTAGCCCCGGTACAATGGGCACATCAATGCCGACGGCGCGGCACTTGTCCACAAATTCGAAGAATTTGCTGTTGTCAAAAAACATTTGGGTCACGATGTAATCCGCACCGGCATCCACCTTAGCTTTGACATACTGCAGATCGACGTCAATGTTCGGCGCTTCAAAGTGCTTTTCCGGGTAGCCTGCCACCCCAATGCAAAAGTCCGTTTTTTCGGCTTCTTTAATGTCCGGGTCTAAATATTTACCCTGGTTCATATCGACGATCTGCTTGACGAGATCGAGCGCGTAGGTGTGCCCGCTTTCCTCGGGAATGAACTTACCATCGACCTTGCGGGCATCGCCGCGAATTGCCAGTACATTGTTGATATTCAAGAAATTAAGGTCAATCAAGGCGTTTTCCGTATCTTCCTGGGTGAAGCCGCCACAAATCAGGTGCGGCACGGCATCTACGCCGTAGCGATGCATGATCGCTGCGCAAATACCCACCGTACCCGGGCGCTTGCGGATAGCCGTTTTTTCGTAGAATCCACTTTCCCGGCGTTTGTAGGCAAAGTCCTGACGATGATAGGTCACATCAATAAACGGCGGTTTAAATTCCATCAGCGGATCCAGTGAATCAAAAATTGCTTGAATCCCTCCCCCTTTTAGCGGCGGCAGCACTTCAAATGAGATTAAAGTCTTGCCATTTACTTTTTCAAAATACTCGGTTACCTTCATGGTTTGTTATGGATTGTAATTTTTTTGTTTTCGATTCAATTTTTTATGCAAAGATGAGCAAAGCTACAAAACGACTCGCTTTATTCCCAATCGTAGCTGTCAGGCTATTGTAAATGAAAACACGAGACAGTAACGGCGACTTCAGTCGCCGACATAAAAAAACAACCAAAACCAATAACTTGCAGCGCACACGTATGGCTAAATACGGGTGAAGCGGGCGGCGGCTAAAGCCAGTGAACAGTTTGGAAAAGTCCCGAAAAAAATCAGGCAGCGCGTTCGTGAAAACTACTAACCCTGCCCGATAAGTGCTACGAGTTCGGCTACTATCATTCCAACCGCTACAAGGAACTCATTGAAAAAC
>CAZFBU010000008.1:13094-51927 GCA_964517175.1 uncultured Saprospiraceae bacterium | reverse complement strand
GTTTTGGTTGTTGAAAATTTGATTTTTATTATATGTACTTTTTGTAAAAGTTGTCTAATCCAGCCACCGCCTGATCTACATACTCGTCTTTCCAATAAAGCTGAAAATGGTCTGAACCCTTAATCTTGTTCATTGTTTTTTCTGCGGGACCTTTCAGCATTTTGAAAAAACGCTCTGCAGGTTCGAGACTTTGCGCCTTATCTCCGGTTTCGATATGTATGGGCGTGTTGTCAAGTTGGGCGGGCAGTTTAAACATGTCAAGTGCCGCAACTCCAACCCCAGAAAAGAAGGCAATTTGATTTTTGTATCTGGGATGCGCCCCTACCTTGTCTGGTGCATAGTAGGTGTACATTCCCTTTTGCATGTCAGTGGCTTTTGCCAGACCTTCCTCGTTTAAAGGAAAAGCCTGAAGCTTTGGATTTATTCCAAAAAAACTGAGAACCTTAACAATTCCACCTACAAAATAGAGTACCCCTCTCACAAGAAAGTTAGTCCCACCAGCAAGTTGCGCACCGTCAACTGAAGGTACAGCTAGCCCAAGTGCCTTGATTCGTGAATCATAAATGGTTTCGTAAGTCGAACTGACCGTAGGTGCACAAAGTCCCAAATTACCCAGCCTATCAGCATCAACCTGAGGAAGCGACTGTAAAAAACTAACTCCACTGGAGACATCATTGGCGATGGTGTACGGACTACAGTCGCCTTCCAAACCTTTGGTCTCGCCGATTCCTCTGGGGTCGAAGGCTAAGCAGATGTAGCCTTTCTGTCTCATTTTCTCAGCATAGTAGTGGGCTGCCTGCTCTTTAACCGAGGTAGCTGGCGGAGACACCACCAAGCCGGGTCTTTTTTCGCCTTCCTTATAGTCGTCAGGTATGTAAATATTACCCACGATCTTTACTCCTTTTTTGTTTACACTGTCAAATTCGACTCTAGTCATACCAGGTGGGAAAGTTTGATTAGAAGGTTTAACCTCTCTAGAAATGACTAGTTTTTCCTTGGCTGTACGCCCAAGTAGTATTAGAATTATAACCCCAATAGTGATAGCAATAGCAATAACCATTTCTCCTTTTTTTTTTAGTTTTAATAAATAATGGTCGCTAAAATAAAGGAGAATGTATTTGCGTGCATACACAAATCTCGGATTATGCTATTGTTTTCTCGGATAACCTTAATTCGGTTATCAACATGCAATAGATATTCGCAGTGATTGTGGCTAACGATTTCATTAAATTTTAGAAAGCGCCCACCAGGCGAGGTATTCCACGTTCTTGCGCTGGGGGTCGGCATCGGTGGTGGTGAGGTCGATGCGCCGGAAGCCATGTTCGTCGGCGGCAATGTCCAGTTTTTCCAGGATTTGCTGGTGCAGTTTCTGATCCTTTACGATGCCTTTTTTAATGCGAAAACGCTCTTCCATTTCAAATTGCGGCTTGATGAGCGTGACGACGTAACCATTTCGTTTCAAAAATTGCGCCAGATACGGAAAGATATGCCGCAGGCTGATGAAAGATACATCGACCACGATAACATCGACCGCTTCGCCGAGCATGTCGGGCGTCAGGTCGCGGATGTGCAGGTTTTCCCACCACGTCACTTGCGGATGCGCCCGCAAGGACGGATGCAGTTGCGCCGAGCCAACATCCACAGCGAAAACTTTCGCAGCGCCGTGCTGCAAAGCGCAATCGGTGAAACCGCCGGTGCTGGCACCGATATCCAGTATTATTTTCTCAAAAAAATCGAGTTGGAACGTTTGAATTGCTTTGGCAAGCTTGAGTCCGCCGCGACTTACGTAGGGCAGGGGATTTGCTTTGATGATAACGACATCCGATTCTGACACTTTCGCGGAAGCTTTTTGTACCGGCAAACCATTTATATCCACAACACCAGCTTCCAGAGCGATGCGTGCCTTTTCGCGCGATTCGAAGTGACCGTTTTCCACGAGCCAACTATCAATACGAGTGGACATAAAATCCTGATGAGCGTGAGCAGTTGCTTCCTGGTACAAGTACCGAATGTAATTTTCGTAAAAGCCCCGAAAAGGCAAGGAGGTATTAAATCAACACTCCTTCCTCCCGCTGCTTTTGTTCTTTGTACTGTGCTTTCAATACTTCGTTGCGGCGTTTCACGGATGGCTTGGTGAAATGCTGGCGACGACGCAGTTCCTTGATCACTTGTGAGCGCTGGTACTTTCGCTTGTAGCGCTTGAGCGCTTTGTCAATCGTTTCATTTTCCTTGACTTCTACAATCAGCATAGGCTAATAATTAAGTTTGAAAATAAAAAAACAAACAAGCGATGACGATAGGGTCATCGACTTTTTTACAGACGAATCAATTCAGCCCGAATATCGTACGTTTTCAAGAGGCGCTCGGTGAATGCCACGTGTCCGCGTGGCGCGATCAGGAAGAGCTTACCTGATTTGAAACTCGCCAAACGGCTCAGCAACTGCCACTTGGACACCACTTCGCGTGTGCGGTCGGTTTTAGTAGCAATCTCGAAATAACTCTTGCGCCCGTGCGAAACAGCCGTAATGTCCGGGATGAAAGCTTCATCATCCTCCTCATCGGCGCGGCTCAACTTGGCCGGGGCTTCGTATCCGTCAATGTTTGCACGAATATCGCTAAAACCTCTCGGACGGACGATTTTGTCGATCACTTTTTTCACCCAACGTTCATCTTTTTCTGTGGTCAGAATGCCTTCTTCTACCATAAAGTTTATGTTTTTTTATGCAGTTAGTAATGATGAACACCTGACTTCGCCCGGAAGAGGTGTTCCTTTTTATGTGTATTTGACTGTATTTTTAGCAGCTGCGCAAAGTGAGTAGAATTATCTGTTTAAATACCGGAGACTATCTTTAAATTCAATACATCGGTGGCCTGAAAAAACAGACGATTACCTCGCAACTACCATATTATTTAACCCCTGACATACGGAAAAAGTTCAACTCAGTGCAATCAGTGGCATCTATGTCCTATCAAAATATTCGGGAGGACTCACGTTTTCCTAATCCCGCAACAACCAGCGAATGAGCACGGGTATCAGCAATAGATCGCAAACGACCGCCGTGAGCAGCGTCAGGCTGATGAGCCAGCCGACCGTCACGCTGGGCGGGTGCACGGAAAACAGCATGACCAAAAAGCCGAAAAACAGAATCACCGAAGTCAGGATGATCGGCTTACCGGCTTCGGTGAAAGTCGTGCGGAGCGCATCCTCCAGTAGTAAGCCTTTGAGCCGCGCAAGCTTGAATTTGCTGAGGAAGTGAATGGTATCGTCCACGGCGATGCCAAAAATTACGCTGAACACAATGGACACGCCCGCCTCCAGTTCTACCCCGGTGAAGCCCAGAAAAGCTCCGCCGATGACCAGCGGAAAGACATTCGGAATGAGCGAAATGAGCACCATGCGCAGGTTCCAGAAGAGCAGCGCCATCAGCCCGGCGATAATGAGGGTGGCAACGCCCAGACCTTTGAGCAGGTTAGCTCGGATATATTCGGCATTTTTATCAATAATCAAACCGGTACCCGTGAGTTTGAACTGGATCACCTCCGGATCGATATTTTCTGTCGCCCAGCGTTCGATGCGTTGGCCCAGCATTTTGATGCTGTCCGCGCCGATGTCGTTCACGCGGGATGTGATGCGGGTTTTGGTGCCGTCCTCATTCACCAGCACATTCATGCCCATTTGCGGTACGCGGTCCGCCATATCTTTGTAACGGGCGAATTGCGCTTTCGACTCCGGCAGTTCGTAGGCATTTGGATTGCCATTGCGGTACATCTGGTTGATGCTTTTATACACCGCCGTGATGGACCCAATGGCGCGCAGTTCCGGAAACTGCCGCAGATAACGCTCCATTTTATCAATTTCCTGTACGACCTCGAAGTCATTTACGTTGTAACCTTCCTGCACGAAACCCGCGAGTTCCATTGGGCGAAAGCCGGAAAGCTGGCGCTCAAAAAAGCGAAAGTCGGCGGTAATTTTCTCGCCTCTGGGCATATTGTTGAGAATCTCGTAATTGGTCGTTATTCTTGAAATGCCCCAGGCACAAAGCGCCACCACGCCCAGCGCACCGTAAACGATAGCGCGATTTTTCCGCTTGGTGAAATCATTCAGCCAGAGCATGTACTTGTCCCAGAGGGCATGGCGCGTGCCAATTTTGGAAATTTGGTCGGCATTGAACATAGAAATGACCGCCGTTGTAAAAAAAATGACCGTGACAAATGCAATCAGCACACCAATAGCAGCATTGATACCAAAATCCTGTATCGGACCGACGCGATTGGCAATCAGACTCAAAAAACCAATAGCCGTCGTGACGGATGTCAGCAAGGTCGCCAGCCCGATTTCCCGGATCGTAATGACAATGGCTTGATCCTGGGGTTTGCCCCGCCTCAGTTCGTCCACGTATTTCGTCATGATGTGCACCACATCCGAAGTACCGACGATGATCATCAGCACCGGGTACAGCGCCGACATGGCATTCAGCTCGCGCCCAAACACGCCCATGAAACCCATGAACAGCAGCATCCCCAGCCCAATGGACAGCAACGCCACGAAAACACCCCAAAAGCGCCGGTAAATCAGCCACATGATGAGCGACACCAGCACCCCGGAAATCAGCGCCGACTTGGTCACCTCGCGTATCTGCATCGCTACCAGTTCCTTCTGAAAATAGGGGCGCCCCAGGTAATGATATTCTTCAAAATCGTATTCAGCCGTCAGATCATTGAGGGCGTTGATAAACTCGCGCGATTGCCCCAGCGTGATACCTTCCACCATTTTCAAAAAAACGACCAAGGTTTTGCCATCTTCGGAAATGAGGTTGTATTTGAATCGTTCATCCTGCATAATTCGCAGGCTATCAGCGGTATAACGGCTTGGATCATTGATGTGAATGGCGGGAATGGTCGTCACGGCGAATGGGGTACGCACCGGGTAGCCAAACTTCGTCAGCGACATGCTTTGTACCACGTGCGGCAGATCGCGCATCCGAAGGGTATAATCGTGAAAGTCTTCCAAAAACGGTTGCTCGAAAACACCTTGTTCGCGGCGCACACCGATCAGCATGAAATTGTCGTCAGTTTCAAATTCTTTGATGAATTCCCGAAAGAAAGCCAGATCTTCGTCGCCTTCGGGGAAAAATTGCTCAAAATCGAAGGAAAACTGAAGTTTGGTCAGATAAAAACCGCTGACGGCAGCCAACACAACAAATACCGCGATGACGAAAATCCGAATCTTCATAAATAACAGTTTCAGGAAAAATTGAAAGTCCTTTCAACTAACCATCGGCGGTTGAATAAGTTTACTTTTGCTGTCGGATTCGGTTGGAAAATAAAAGAGGCAAAAGCGCAAGCTGTTTTCAACCGCGCTTTTGCCTAGCTCTCGCTTTCAGGTTTGAAAAAAACTATCGCTCCAGCACTTCCCGGACTGGTGCGCCAGTGCAGCCGGAAGGGCGGGCTATTTTTAAAATATCGCAAACTGTCGGTGCAATATCTTCAATCCATACCCGATTGTAATTGTTGTGAGGAGCAATATTCCAGCCGAAGAAAATAATCGGCACGTGTGTATCGTATGCGTAAGGGCTTCCGTGCGTCGTGCCGCCCCGCTCGTAGTAATTTGCAATCCAACCGGGATAAAGCTGTATGTAGAGGTCGCCGCTTTTGCCGGGCATTACGCCTTTTCTAAGCTTTTCGCAAACGGAAGGCTCAGCGGTGCATTCCGCAAAATTCTTCAATGAAATGACGTTCATTACGCCGGGAAATTCCATAGCGTATGCTCTTACCCATTGTTCGAGTTGCGTGTCATTCACTTTCAGGTTGCGCTTGAAATATACCTGTTCGTTGATAAAAAATTCAATAGGGTCTTCTCCGGCTTTTTCAGTGAGATAAGTGCGCAAACCCGTTTCAAAATCCCGGGGTTTAAAATAGCCGGAGGGTGGATTGATGTAGCCCGGCACATCTGCCGCGCCGTGGTCGGCGGTCAGGAAAATAAGCGTATGCTCCAATCCGACCGTGGTATCGATATATTGAAAAAACGCAGCCAACTCCCGATCAAGCCGCAGATACATATCCTGTATTTCCACCGCGTGTGGCCCGAACTGATGCCCGGCGTAGTCTGGCGAAGAAAAGCTGATCGCCAGCAGATCGGGAATATCATCCTGTCCCATTTGTTCGCCTTCAATGGCAGCTTTCGCCAGTTCGAGGGTCAACGAATTGCCATGCGGCGTAGAAGCCAGCATTCCGTACGCCGACTCGCCCATGCCAAAGCGCTTGATACCGCTGATCTCTTCCAAATCATAAGGAAAAACTGCCTTTTCTGTATTGAGAAACGGGCGCTCAAAGGGTTTGTCATCCGGCAGGCTCTCGTCGTAGCGTTCCAAAGGCAGCAGGGGCGACCAGCCCGCCTTGACGTACTCGTCCGGCAGTTTTCTATCGTTGAAAGCATTTACCCAATCGGGCAGGGTATCAAAGTAAAAATCGCTGCTGATGAATCGCCCTACGGTTCTATCAAACCAATAAGCGCCGTCCGCAAGAAAACCCACCGGCAGAATAGCGCCCCGATCTTTGATGGCAACGCCGATTGTTTTGGCGCGGTAGTTCGTTGCGAGTTTCAACTGGTCGGCGAGCGTAGTGGACGTAAGCCGCCGGGGCGACATTTTCCCCTCCACCGAGCTGGAGCCTACGCTGTTGGCTTCCTGATCTTCTGCACAGTAAACCGATTTACCTTCCTCGCGGGAGTACCAGTCATTGCCGACAATACCATTCATCGCCGGGCCGGTGCCGGTGTAAACGCTTGCGTGCCCCGGGCCGGTGAAGGTGGGTGCGAAGTGGTAATGACCATCGTGTGCCACGTGTCCTTCCCGCAGCAGCCTTTTGAAGCCGCCGCCGGTCATATCTTCCTGGTAACGATAAAGATAGTCGTAGCGCATCTGGTCAACGGTGATGCCAATAATCAACCGGGGACGTGGCTGCGCCGCCATCGCAAAGGCAAAGAACAAGAAACATAAACCGCTTATTGCGGACTTTAATTTTTGCATAACATCATCTGTTTTTTAGCTCGTGTTTTTGATCCAGAATAAAAATATCGCATTTAGAAACAAAGGTACGGTAACCCTATTTGTTGGGGTGTACAATGGATGTAAAATTAGCGTTAAGGATGTGAGGACGTTCAGAAATGACGTACATCGCCTTAAAGGCAGAAACTTGCTTCATACGTCATTATTTTGTATTTTTGCGAAAAACGAATGGTGGATATAACAAAACCTTACACCATAGCGGACGAAAAAATCGCCCGCTACGCCAAAGCCCTGGGGCATCCGGCGCGGGTATTCATACTGCGCTACCTGGAGGAGCAGTGCGCCTGCTTTGCCGGCAACATCGCGGAGATGCTGCCTATGGCACCTTCTACGGTATCGCAGCATCTCAAGGAACTCAAATCTGCCGGCTTAATTCAAGGCGAACTCAACCCGCCAACCATCAAATACTGCATCAACGAAGCCAACTGGAACGAAGCCAAAGCCTTGTTTGGTGACTTTTTTGGCGATGTTGCCAAAAATCAATCCTGTCAGTGACATTTGTCACACTTCTTCTATTTTTATATTTCGTATTTTTGCGAATAACTAATAAACATTCGCAAATATGAGAACGATCAAAATCCTGGGCACTGGTTGTCCGAAATGCAAAAAAACCGAAGCCATCGTGCGGGCCACGCTCGCCGAACTGGGTATAGAAGCTCACGTCGAAAAAGTAGAAGATATTCAGCAAATAATGGCGTACAACATCTTGAGCACCCCTGCGGTCGTCGTGGACGAAGAGGTGAAAATTAAAGGGCGAGTGCCAACCAAAACAGAATTGCAAACCATACTAGCGTAGCCATGTTTCACTGGACACAACACTTTGCCGACTGGCTGATCTACGGTGTCTTCCGCATTGCGGAAGGCTCACAATTGGGCGATGCACTGAATTTCTTCGTGTATGACACGATTAAGATTCTCGTGCTGCTATTCCTCATCACCTTCGTGATGGGCATAGTAAATGCTTATTTTCCGATTGATCGAATCCGGAACTTCCTTTCGCGCAATAAGCTATACGGACTGGAATATGTTATCGCTTCCGTATTCGGCGCGGTCACGCCGTTTTGTTCCTGCTCTTCGGTGCCGTTGTTCATTGGCTTCGTGAAAGGAGGCATTCCGCTGGGCGTTACCTTCTCGTTTTTGGTTACATCGCCATTAGTCAATGAAGTAGCTATCGCCATTTTCCTAGGCATGTTTGGCTGGAAAACCACGCTGGTGTACGTCATCAGTGGCATCCTGCTGGGTGTAGTGAGCGGTGCCATTCTCGGTAGAATGCGACTGGAGCCCATGCTAACCGGCTGGGTGCGTAAAATCTGGGAACAAGCCGAAACCGAGCGCGAAACTTTTGAACTGGAAAACCGCACTTTTGTACAACGCCTGCCCGACATCACCCGCGAAGCCTGGGGCATCGTGCGCAGCGTAGTGGTCTATGTGCTCATTGGTATCGGTATTGGCGCAGCGATGCACGGCTATATTCCGGAGGGTTTCTTTGAGCGCTATATCGGACAGGACAGTTGGTACGCCGTGCCGCTGGCGGTAATTTTGGCTGTACCCATGTATGCCAATGCAGCCGGCATCGTACCGGTTATTCAGGTATTTGTTGCCAAAGGCATTCCCATTGGCACTTCGTTGGCTTTTATGATGGCGGTGGTAGGCTTGTCCATTCCCGAAGGTACCCTTTTGAAAAAAGTAATGACGCTAAAACTCATCGCTATTTTCTTTGGTGTGGTGACGCTTTGCATCATCGTATCCGGTTATGTATTCAACTGGATATTGTAATGGAACTTCATTTAATTGATTATAATCTCTTCAAAAATGCAGATCAAAATATTTACTTTGTTCTTGGTTTTCACAATCATTATGTCATCCACTCATGCCCAAACCCCGCCGGTAAAGCACATCGGCGCTATGCAGGATATGGGTAAAACAAATTTTGCACCGACCATTCAAGTGGATACCATTGCCGACAAGGCGCATCTTTTTGCGATCGGACCGCTTGGACGTATGCAGGGTGAAATTACAATTGTGGACGGTAAACCTCTGAGTGCCAGCGTGAATGAAAAAGGTGCTGGCATTGTGCAGAGCCGCTGGGATATGGAAGCGCCGTTCTTTGTGTATGCCAATGTGCAAGTCTGGCGGGCATTTCCATTTAGTGCCAATATAAAAAATCAAACAGATTTACAACAGGCAGTTGCCGATATGGCGCAGCGCAACGGTTATGATTTAAAAACGCCTTTTCCGTTTCGCATCACCGGTACTTTTGAGCAACTCACCACGCACATTGTAATGCCGCGTAGCCCGGAAGTAGCTGGTTATCAAAAAGATAAAAAGCAAGCAAATTATGACTGGCGTAATGAAACCGGTGAATTAATCGGATTTTATTCGGAATCGCACCAGCGAATTTTTACACATCATGATAGTTACATCCATGTTCATTTTGTTAATCACGACTATACCATTCTGGGGCACGTAGATAAAATCCAAACCGCTACGCAGCTTACTTTACATTTACCGGATGATAAAAAAATGCCTTCCCCCACCCCGACAAAAGTAAATGATACCAATTTTTCCAAAGGAAGACTGGGACATATTCAAAACATTCAACTAACTGATTTAGAGCGCTTTCACGGGCATTTGTGCGATGGATTAGTCGTCGGCTACCTCGGCTTACAGGAAGCATTATATCAATTATATCCCGATAGCATCATTGATCGCACGAACACCCGCATCGTCAGCAAACCCTCGCCCTGCCTTACGGATGTTGCTATTTACCTTACCGGCGGGCGTTATCAATTCAATACATTTTATGTAAATAAAGACATCGAAGGGCTGTTCGTTGTGCAGCGTATAGATAACGGCGAAACGCGCACTGTAATGCTCAAACCCGGCGTAAAACCTGCCGAAATAGCACGAATGACAACGCTGGCCGAGCAGCAAGCTCTCAGCGCCTGCGACCTCGATCGCTTGCGCAAGCTCGAAGACGACTTTTCGGATTATTTACTGCGCAGCCCCGTCGAACAAAATTTCATCATACAAAAAATGAATAATTTTCATTGGAAGCCTGTACTGCAAAATAATTACATCAAGACCGATGTTTTGAATAAAAATAAAGAACAATGCTATTAACAAACTTCAAAAACAGAAAAATCATGAACAGAATTATTACATCCATAGCCGTTATTGCAATGGCCGTTTTTATGATGGCTTGCAATGCCGATGCACAAAGCACTCAGGGTAAAGCAATTGCGACTGCTGCCAAAACTAAAACAGACAAAATAGAAGTGCTCGATTTTCATAATACACACCGCTGCCGCACTTGTCTGTCTATTGAAAAAGCCACCCGCGAAGTACTGGAAAAAGACTTTGCCGACGAGATGAAATCAGGTAAAATTACTTTTCAACTCATTAATGCGGATGATGAAGCGAATCTGGATATCGTAAAAAAGTTTGGCGCTTTTGGTTCATCGCTCTACCTCAATGTATGGAGTGGAAATAATGATCGGGCGATAGATTTGACGGATTTTGCATTTATGACCGTTGGTGATGAAGCTAAGTTCAAAAAAGAGTTAAGAGAAAAAATAAGCGCAGAACTAAATAAAATGTAACATGCTCGATTTTCTGACTGAATTTGCCCAGAACCGCGAAGTACCGCTACTGGCAGCCTTTGCGCTGGGCTTGCTCACTGCGATCAGCCCTTGCCCGCTGGCAACCAACATCACCGCGACCGCCTACATCGCCAAAGGGTTCACCGAAAAGCGACAGATATTGTGGAGTGGACTACTGTACACTGCTGGCAGAGCGTTGAGTTACACGTTGATTGGCCTTATTATTTACTTCGGCGCAAGTAAGTTTCATATTGCCCGCTTTTTTCAAAGCAACGGAGAAATGTACCTCGCGCCCATTTTAATTATCGTCGGATTAATTATGTTGGGTATCATCCGGCTCGATTTTTTGGGGAAAAGCAATTTTACCGAAAGATTCACCGAAAAGTTCAAAGATAAAGGTTTTCTTGGCGCATTGACGCTGGGCGTGCTGTTTGCGCTGGCTTTTTGTCCGTACAGCGGCGCGCTCTACTTCGGGATGCTGATGCCCATGACCGTGAGCAGTGCTACCGGATTGTATTTACCGTTGGTTTTTGCGCTGGGCACCGGACTGCCGGTTATTCTATTTACTTATTTAATTGCATTTAGTATGCACCGAGTAGGCGCTTATTTCAATGCGTTGCAGCGCACCGAGCGCGTGATGCGTTATGTGGCGGGTAGCGTATTTGTAATAACTGGCGTTTATTATGCGCTAATTTTTATGCATATTATCTAAAATTCTATGGAACAAACAACCACCCATTTACTATCACTTTGGCGGGAAGGACGCACCCGTCTCACCAACGTGCTGACACAAATTACGGCGGCGGATTTGCCAAAAAAACTGCCGGGTACACCAAACAGCATTGGCTTTCTGTTGCGACACATCGCCGATGTAGAATTGCTTTTTGCCAAAAATGTCTTTGGCGCTCCGCACATCAAAGTACGCGCAACAACCGTTGCGAAGCCCCATGATACCGGCGAGTGGACGGATATTGAAGAATTGAAAGCCTACCTCGCTGAAGCCGCCGAGGCGTTGCAAACCATTATCGCTGCCCAGCCCGACAGCGTTTGGCAGGAAACGGTGACCACCCAGGAATTTGGTACAAAAACCAAAGCCGAAGCTCTGGGTAGGATTACCACGCACACCGCCTGGCATGCCGGTCAGTTGCTGATGATTTTGAAATATGGATGATTGCAATATTTAATGCCGCCTGGTTGCAAAATATATTTTTCGCTGTGCTATCTTTGCCCAATGAACAACGACCTGCAAATGCCCCCCGAACTGGAAGCATTCCGCAACAAAATTGCGGGCACGCAAAAAGCCGTAACACGTGTGCTACCACAGCCCGCCGCAGAAACGACACTCTGGCAGAGTAAAATTGGCGGTAAGCCGTATTTGCCGAAAGGCAATGATTTCCCGACGAATTCAAAAGGGGAGCAGTTGTTCTTCCTTGCGCAGATCAATTTCGCGGAAGCGCCTCCGCTGCCTGGCTTCCCGACGCAAGGCATCCTGCAATTTTTTATTTTTGACGATGATTTTTTCGGTCAAAATCTCGATGCCCCCGAGGTGCAGGAAAACTTTCGGGTGCTCTTCTATCCAGAGGTGGAGGAAAACGATGCCAATCTGGTCACGGATTTTTCTTTTTTGCAAACGTATGATTACACGCCTTTTCCGGCGGATCAGAGCTTCCCAGTGCTGTTTACGCCGGAATACGAAATCCTACCGGTGGATGACTACCGCTTCGCGGAGCAGTTTGGCGCTGGCTTCTTCGAGCAGTTTGGCGACCAGGAGTGGGAAGTCTATGAAAACTACCTGGAACTGACCTTCGCCGAGGGGCACAAAATGGGCGGCTACCCTGACTTTGCGCAGGCGGACCCGCGCAATCCAAGCGACCCGATGGAGTTACTTTTTCAACTCGACTCTGACGAGACCATCCAGTGTATGTGGGGCGATATGGGCGTTGCCAATTTTTTCATCCGCCCGGCGGATCTGGCGCAGCGCGACTTTTCCCGAGTGCTGTACAACTGGGATTGTTGCTAGTCTTTGAGTACTTGTAACAGGCTATTCCAAACAACTGCTGCGGCCTGCGACCAGCTAAATTTTTCCCGCTGTCTGCGCCCTGCTTCAATCAACTGCTTTCTCAGTGCTTCGCTTTCGTACAACTGCTGCAAACCATTGGCAATCTGCTCAACCATTAGCGGATCAACCAGCAGACCTGCGTCACCCGCAACTTCGGGCAAGGAGGAAGCATTGGAAGTAAGCACTGGCACCTCACTGTGCATGGCTTCGAGTACCGGCACGCCAAAACCTTCGAAGAGGGAAACGTACGTGAGCGCCAGCGCAGCGCCAAGTAATTTTGGCAATGCTTCATCGGCAACATAACCCAGAAAAACAATATCTTCTTTGAATGTCGCTGCATCATAAGCCGCTTTCACTTCGCCGGTTTGCCAGGCAAAACGCCCGCCAATAAGCAGTTTCACGGGAGCTTGTGTTCGCTGTTTGAACTGGTCAAATGCCCGAATCAGGCGGTGCACATTCTTGCGCGGATGCACCGAACCGACGTAGAAAAAGTAATCCTGCCCATCCGCATATTGCTGCTTGATCGCATTTTTTTCCGTTTCTGAAATTGGCTGGAAATCTTCCCGCACGCCGTTGCAGGCAACCGCTATTTTTTTGTCAGAAATCTGATAATGACGAATGATGTCCTGTTTTGAAAATTCGGAAACCGTCACGATGTGCTCGGCTCGCCGCAGGTAGCGTGGTATAAAATATTGGTAGTACAACCGAAATTTCGCGGGGATGTGCATGGGCAAATGGACAAAAGCGATATCGTGCGTGACCATCACCGTTGGCGTTTTCGCGACCAGTGAGCAATAGCCATCGGGCGATAAAAACACGTCGGCTTTGTATTTTTTCAGGGCGCGAGGCACGGCAATCTCGAACCACCACAGCCACAGCAAGGGATGGCGCGCTGGCGGAAAAAGTACCACCGGGGTTACATTCGTTCCAAAGACAAATTCCGGCGCATACGGACGATCAAACAAAAAAATGAACTCGTGTTCCGGATGCGCCTGCACCAAACGCCGCACAACTTCCCAGGTAAACCAGCCAATGCCCTCCAGCTTGTTTTGGAGTAAAAAGCGGGTATTGATGGCAATGCGCATGTGATTCCGGTTTCTTTGCAAATAAATGATTCGGTGTACAGCGGTAAACTTATGCAAAAATCCGGAAATCGGAATCCCGCTTCGGTTTCGCAAGTTTCCAAAATTTGTGAACCGCAACCTCCGGCTTTCGTCTATTTTTTCACAATACGCCGGGTTGTGCTCACGCCATTTGCCAGTTGGCACTGTAGCCAGTAAATACCGGCGGGCAACTGTTGCAAATCCACTTCCAGCGAATGCTCCCCGACGGGCAATGCCTGAAACGACTGCATCCGCACCTCCTGACCAATGGCATTAAAAACCCGAAGCTTTAGCTGTTCCTGGGGTTCCCGCAGGCGCAGCATAATCCGCAACTGATCGCTGAACGGATTAGGGTACACATCAAGGGCAGCCGATTGCTGAAACAGCGCCTGTTGCACGGCGGATGTCGTTCGGGGTTTGATCTCCACACAGTAGTCTTCCACCTCGCCGCTGCTGGGAAAATTGCAGGGGCCGCCAGCGTTCAGAAACTGCATACCGACGCGCAGACGCGTGTTGCCGGGCAGGGCATTTTCGGGTATTTCGATAGAATCCTGGAAGGTGTTTACATTTCCACTTTTCTGAAAAACCCGCTCGGTAATATCGAAAATACCATTTTGGTTAAAATCAATCCAGACTGAAAACACCTCGGTGTAGGAAATATCCCGAAAACCCGGTCGGAGCGTAATTTCGTAGCGATCGCCCACCGTCAATACAGGGCCTGCCATAGCTGTATAATCTCCATATCCGTCATCCGAATGAGAAGTATTTTCAAAATCAGCAATTTGCACCGACGTGATCCACTCCTCGGCAGCATCGATATTTCGTGGCATGCAGTAGTCGAGATCAAGACAAGCGCCGCAGCCCGGCGTCTGGTAGGAAAAGCTCGGGCTAAACTCGGAAGGTTCGCCGTTGCAGGTCGTACTTAGCTGCACTTCGTAGTTGGTGCACGCCTGCAAATTGTTGAGAATGATGGAAGTATCGGAAGCCGTGCGCGTGAGCCATTCCTCCGAGCCATCCGGTCGGATGCGCAAGGTGTAACGCTCGGCAAAAAGCACCTTTTCCCAGCGGAAAATAGCGATTTCGCTACCGATAGAAGATACCCGCAGCGTTTTTGGTGCTTCGCAGCATCCATCCGTTCGGAACTTCGCGGATGGGGTGTAGTCCAGTATTTCTTCGGCACAATAAGCCCGCAGTTGAAATTCATAATCGTTACAAACCTGCAGGTTTTCCAGTTGGAAAGGACTGGTTGCATTTTCCACTTCCACCCAGTCTGTTTCACCAGCGATACGCCAGCGCAGGTCAACCTGGCGAATGCCGCTGTTGATGCTCCAGGAAAGGGTAGCCGCGTCAGCGCCGATATTGGCAACGCCGATGCTTGTAGGCGGGAAGCACTCGGCGCAGGCATTGAGCAGCATTTGTAAGCTGTTGTGCAGATTCAAATGCCCCCAGGTGGCGGTTATGCCCTGTAGTTCCGGATTGTAGGTAGTGCCATCCAGAATAAATTCCCGCACCAGCAGCGCGGCTGCCTTCGGATCGCTTTGGTATAAATTTACAAAACTGGCACAGGGTGCGCTGTACAGAAGCGCGATGGCGGCCGCCACGTGAGGCGTTGCCGCCGATGTGCCCCCAAAAGTGCCGTAAGTGTCGGGCGCTTTGACCGTCCAAACGCCCTCGCCAAAAGCGCCCAGATCCACATGCCGGGCGCCGTATCCTGCCTCTTCGTACAGTTTGCCTTCGCCGGTAATGTTCGTAACCCCGATGAGATAATCGCTGGGGCAGGTCGTAGGCAAATCACCAGAGACATCCACGCTGATGTCCAGATTAGGCGCGGCGCCGGCATTCAGAATACCATGTACCCCCAGTGAGTCGTATATCGCACACCAAAGCGGGGCATCTTCCGGAAACAGGAACGACGCGCCCCAGGAGGAGTTGGTTGCTACGACAAAAGCGCCTTCCTGACCGTTGGTTTCGTTGTATTTTTTGCGGAAAGCCAGGGGGTAGGAATAGGCTTCCAGCACTTCCGATTCGATACCGGTACCACCTTTTACAATCATCAGTTTTACATCCCAATTAACACCGCTGACGCCCATGCCGTTGTTGCCCTTCGCGCCGATGATACCCGCAACCGGAGTGCCGTGGTTTGCCCGGTCAAAAATACTGTCGTCATCAAGGGCGGTATTCCAGCCAAAATAATCATCAATGAAGCCGTTGCCGTCGTCATCCACGCCATTATCGGGTATTTCGGCATGGTTGATCCAAATGTTGTTTCCAAAATCGGGATGATCTTCATTCAAACCATCATCAATGACGCAAACGACAATGGTGTCGCCATTCGGCGTAAGCCCGCCCGTGGCGATGTCCCAGGCGAGATCGGCATCCATGTCCAAGCCAGGTGAGCCGCCCGATTGCCCGACGTTGAGGTATTGCCACTGCATATTGATTTGAGGGTCGTTCGGCAAGGTAGAGCGCAAGTCCACGCGATGATTCAACTGGGCTACTTCGATCGCTTTGTCTTTGCGAATGGCGTCGAGCAGGGCATATTCGCTCACGCGGGTAAAATCAAACTGCATCCGCCAGATATTCATTGTTGCGGAGACCCGCTCGCGTACGCGGAAGTCAGTCTTGCGATCATCGAATTCGCTATATTGCCGCGCCCATTGCTGTACGTCCACGCCGGTGCGGGGTTTCACGAGTATTTCGCCCTGTACATAATTGAGGCGCTGCGCCGTGAGGCTGGAAATGGCAATCATGGAGATTATAATCAATAGTAATTGCTTTTTCATGCTCGGGATTTTTTTCACTAAAACGGATTTTTTAACATTGCAGGTAGAAATTTCCTGGAAAATTATGAAGTTAGGACGTCAACTGGCAAAAACACCGATTTTTTCTTTCAAAAGATTGACATTCTGACGTTGCGCCTACATTCAAAAAACAACAAAGCATGAAAGCCCTGAAAATACTGGTTCTGTTTCTATTGGTTTGCGTTTCGCTATCTGCACCAGCCCAGTCGGGCGCGCAGGAGATAGAGTTGACGCTGGAAAATCCTTACAACACGATTTACAGCCATCTGTACTATTTGCAGGAAGACAGCTACCGCCCCGACCTGGCCGCGCGCACGCTACGCACCGGCCAAGACAGTCTGCAGCGCACGCGCCTGGCGGTTCAGTTGAAGCAAATTCTGGACGGAAAGGGGCTGTATGTGCCGGTTGGTCAGTTGCCGCGCGATTCGAATTATGTCGATAGCACATCGCAGAAGCATTTCTACGTGCCTTTCCCGCGCGAACTTCCGAAGGTTTATCTGGAGCGGGTGGATGAAAAATGGTACTATTCGAGTGAAACGGTGGACGCTATTCCCCAACTACACAAGGAAGTTTATCCTTTCGGGACAGATTTTTTGCTCAATATTCTGCCAAAGTACGGGCAGGAAAAAGTGCTGGGCTTGAAAGTCTGGCAATATTTGGGCTTGTTGTTCCTGCTGGTTCTGGCGACGATTGTCTTCTGGTTGTTCAATGCTGCACTGCGACCGTTCGTCAATCGCCTGGTGCGTTTCAAGCGCTTTCCATCGCTCATTAGCAAGGATACCATTCGCCAGATAACTCGCCTCATCAGTGTGCTTTTGATGGTGCATCTGATCCGGATTTTCCTGCCAGCTTTGCAATTGCCCATTAAAACCAATGAATATACCGTACTAAGCATCCGGATCATCAACATCATTCTGATTATCTGGTTGCTGTTCAAAATTCTGGAAGTCGGGATGCGTTATTTCGAGCGCTTCACCGCAAAAACCGAAAGCAAACTCGACGAACAACTGGTGCCTATTTTACGGCGGGCATTCCAGTTCTTGCTGGTGGTAGTCGGCGGGATCGAAGCGCTACGGGTACTGAATGTGAATGTGACGGCTTTTATTGCCGGTATTTCCATCGGTGGCTTGGCGCTGGCGCTGGCAGCACAGGATACCCTGAAGAACTTGTTCGGTTCGCTGACGATATTCCTGGACAAGCCCTTTCAGATCGGCGACTGGATCAACTTCTCGGGCGTAGACGGCACGGTGGAGGAAGTAGGCGTGCGTTCTACCCGGGTGCGCACGTTTCACAATTCGCAGGTGTATGTGCCCAATGGCAAACTGGCAGATATGGTGGTGGATAATTACGGCTTGCGCGTATATCGGCGGTATAGCACCAAAATTACCATTGCCTATGGTACGCCGACGGCATTGATTGAGCAATTTGTGCGGGGCTTGCGCCAAATCGTGGAGCGCCACCCCAATACGCGGAAGGATTTTTACCACATTTATCTGAACGACCTGGGGGCGCATTCCATCGATATTCTGTTTTACATTTTTTTTGCGGTGCCCACCTGGCCCGAAGAACTCCGCGCCCGCCACGAAGTGCTGATGGGCGTGATTGATCTGGCGCGAAACCTGGGTGTGGAATTTGCCTTCCCGACGCAGACCCTGCACGTGGAAACTTTCCCGGAAAAAGCAGGCAACACGCCAACTTACGACACTTCGCCGGAGAGTATGCAAAAGCGCATAGATGATTTTTTTGTGCAATACGAGCAAAAGATCAGCGGAAACGGGAAGCCCAAAGCCTGAAGTTGATCAGGCGTCGTTATATATTTTCAGCACCGTTTCGCGCAGGTTTTTTCCGGTGTCGGTCAGCAGGAAGTGAATGGATTCGGCGATGTCTTCTGCCTTTACCCACTTGTTGAAATCCGCATCCGGCATGGCTTTTCGGTTCTGAGGCGTGTCGATCGTGCTGGGTACAATGGTCGCGGCGGTAATGCCTTTTTCTTTGCCGTGCGCGTTGATGATCTCGGCGAGGTACATCACCAAGGACTTGGATAAACCGTACGCCACGAGATCCTTGGCGGCATCCGCTTCAAATGCCGGGCGCGTGCCGATGAGCACAAACTGTCCGCCGCCATTTTTTTCAAAATAAGGTAAGAGCTTGCGCACGACGAAATATACCGTCTCAAAATTCAATTGGTACATCTTCTGCAATGCTGCCCCGTCGGTTTTTGAAATGTCGCCCATAGCAAAGCCGCCAACCAATAGCAGGGCTGCCCGCAAATCCGGATTATCGGAAGTAATGGATTCCATATATTGATCGACCTCGGATTCATTCGTCAGATCAACCGCTTTAATGTTCACGCCGTGCAATTCTTCATCTTTCAAGCCGGTGGCAAATATGTCATAATTTTCGGTTGTAAATTTTTTAAGAACCGCACTGCCCAGATTTCCGGATGCGCCGGTGACGAGGATTGATTTTTTCATAATGCAGGATTTTAAGTTTTTTTACTCCAACGTAGCGCCGACTGGAAATGTTGACGTTCAACTCCCGAAAACAGGTAAATATCGTATCATTGCAGTCATAATAATCGCGAAATGAACCGGGAAATACTCCGTCTTGCCATTCCGAATATCATCAGCAATATCTCTGTGCCCCTGCTCAGCACGGTAGATACGGCGCTCATGGGACGCCTCTCCGAACTGCACATCGGTGCGGTAGGCATCGGCTCGATGATCTTCAACTTCATTTACTGGAATGCAGGTTTCCTGCGCATGGGCACCACCGGACTGACGGCACAGGCGTTCGGCAAGCGCGATGATGCGATCATCACCCATACCATCGGGCGGGCGCTGCTGGTGGCAATGAGCATTGCAGTGGGCTTGATGCTGCTGCAAATTCCGCTCGGCGAGGCGAGCTTTTTCCTGATGAACGTGACCGACGAGCAACGCACGCTGGTCAGCGAATACTTCTACATCCGCATCTGGGCGGCGCCGGCGAGTTTGGGTCTGTACGCCATGCTTGGGTGGTTTTTTGGCATGCAAAATGCAATTTATCCACTCATTCTAACCGTCGCAATCAACATCATCAACATCGGCATGAGCTTTTTCTTTGTGGCTCACCTCGGCATGGAAGTGCGAGGCGTAGCGCTGGGCACGGTGATCGCGCAATACTTTGGCTTTGTGCTAGCGCTGGGGATGTTTTACTATCGGCACAGCGATTTACTGGCGCATTTCAAATTCAAGGCTATTGCCGAATGGCAGAAACTGCGGCAGTTTCTAGTCATCAATCGCGATATTTTCATCCGAACGCTGATGCTCACGCTGGGCTTTGGCTTTTTCTACAGCCAATCGGCGCTCACCGGCGAACTAATGCTGGCGGTAAATGTCATTCTACTGCAATTCGTCAACTGGATGTCTTATGGCATCGACGGCTTTGCGTATGCTTCCGAGAGCCTGGTCGGCAAGTACAAAGGCGCGGCGGATGACGCCAAAACGCACCGCGCCATTCGGCTGTCCTTTGCCTGGGGTATGGGTATGGCGTTGGTAATCAGCGCGATGTACGGCTTCTTTGGTGAAAATTTACTCCGCGTTTTTACCGATCAGCGAGACGTGCTAAGGGCGGCGCAGCCTTATTTGTTCTGGATAGTATTATTTCCCATCATCAGTACGCCCTGTTACCTCTGGGATGGCATTTTCATTGGCTTGACCGCTTCCAAATCCATGCGCAACGCGATGCTGCTTTCCGCAATTTTTTATGTGGCTGCCTATTTGATTTTTTATCCTCCGTTAGGCAATCACGGATTGTGGCTCACTTTGCTTATTTTCATGCTTGGACGGGGCGTTATCCAACAGATATTTTTCTGGCGAAAGGGTTTAGCTATGAAGTAATTTTGGAAAGTCGCAATAATGAAACAAGGAAATCATGCAACACTGGAACAATTTACCCCGAATTGGCTTGGGGCTGGCGGCGCTGGGGCGTCCTGGCTACATCAATCTCGGGCATGCCGAAGATTTGGATGAAAATTACGACGTGATCGCGATGGAGCGACGCACCCACGATATGCTGGATTTGGCTTATGCGCAGGGCGTCCGTTATTTTGATGCGGCGCGCTCCTACGGCAAAGCCGAGCAGTTTTTGAAATCCTGGCTGGATAAGCGGAATTTAACCGAAAAAGACCTCATCGTCGGCTCGAAATGGGGCTACACCTACACCGCCGATTGGCAGGTAGAAGCGGCGCATCACGAAATAAAAGAGCACACTTTGCCGGTGTTGCAGCGGCAATGGGAATTGTCGTGCGCGCTGCTGCCGCACCTTCGGTTGTATCAGATTCATTCGGCAACGTTTTCGAGCGGCGTGCTGGAAAATGTGGCAGTGCTGGATGAACTGGCGCGTCTGAAGCGCGAATTCGGCATTCGCATCGGGCTTTCGCTGAGCGGTGCGGATCAAAGCGAAGTCTTGCAGGCGACGATGCAGATCGAGCGCGATGGCGAACCGCTGTTCGGAGCGGTGCAGGCAACGTTCAATGTGTTAGAACAAAATCCGGCATCTGCATTGCGCCAGGCGGCAGAACGCGGCATGATCGTCATCGTGAAAGAAGCGCTGGCAAATGGTCGGCTGACTGCTCGTAACGAAGCGCCAGGCTTTGCCACTCGCAAGGAAATCCTGGAGAAAATGGCAAAAAAGCATCAAGTTGGCATGGATGCGATAGCCCTGGCGTTTGTGCTGGCGCAGGCCTGGGCCAATCTGGTGCTGAGCGGCGCGGCAACACCGGAGCATTTGCAATCCAACCTGCAAGCTTTGCAAGTCAGGCTCGATCAAAATGATTTAAATGCGTTGCAAAAACTACGGATGGATGGTGCGGCGTATTGGGCGGAGCGTAGCGAACTGGCGTGGAATTAATAAACCAAGGCAAGTGCAGCACATTTTTGAAAAGCGCCACACTGCCTTGCCGAATTTATCGTATTTTTGAAAGGCATTTATAAGCTTTTCAAAGAAAATAGCGATGAAAAAAAATATATCTTTAGCTTTGATTTTCAGCTTTTTATTCACAAACACCTTCGCGCAGGATGCTTTCAGCGAGATCATGTCGATCCGGGAAATTTCCTTCAAGGGCGAAAACCGGGGCGTAGCGTTTGGCGATTACGACAACGACGGGGATGAAGATTTGTACATTTCCATCATCAATGGGCCCAATCAATTGTACGAGAACCTCGGCAACGGGCAATTTGTCAACGTAGCTCAGGCGGCGGGCGTGGCATTTGGCTCCGGCTCGCGAAGTAGCGTTTGGGGGGACATTGACAACGATGGCTGGCTCGATTTGTACGTCAGCAATAATGAGAAAAATGACGCGTTGTACCTGAACAATGGCGACGGTACGTTCACCGACATGACCCTGGATGCAGGCATCATCAACGTGGGCGCGCGGCCACTCTCGGTCAATATGTGCGACGTAGATCTGGACGGCTTCGTGGATATTTACGTGGCAAATTTCCGAAAAGAAAATATATTATTTCGCAACAACGGCAATCTCACGTTTTCCAATTATACTTATCCTTATAACGTCCGGGACGATAGCCACTCCATGGGTGCTGTTTTTTTTGATTATGACAATGACGGCGACAGCGATCTGTACCTGACGCACGATGGCGGCATCCCGAATATTTTGTACCAAAACAATGGCAAGGGCTACTTCACCGATGTGAGCGCACAAACCGGTACCAACTACGCCGGGCAGGGCATGGGTACAGATTTTGGCGATGTGAACAATGATGGCTTTTTCGATTTGTACGTGACCAATTTGTACGAAAATGTGCTGTATTTAAACAACGGCGACGGCACGTTCACCGATATTGCCAACAGCGCCGGGGTGGACGATTACGGCATGGGCTGGAGCACCAATTTTGTCGATTTTGACAATGACGGCAAGCTGGATATTTACGTGGCGAATGACTCCTATTTCTCGCCTTACCCAAATGTGCTGTACCGAAATCTGGGCAATCTCACTTTCGAGAATGTGTCGCAAAGTGTGGTCGCTGCGATGGGTGGTACCTATGGCAGCGCTTCTGCCGATGTGAATAATGACGGCTTCCCGGATTTGGCGATTGCGAATTCCGGCCCGAACGACGTCAGCCGACTGTTCCAGAACGTGGGCAACAGTAACAACTGGATTGGCTTCCATCTGGAAGGCACGCAGAGCAATCGCGCAGCGATCGGCGCGCGCGTGACGATCGAGGATGAGAGCGGCTTGCGCCAAATGGATGAAGTAACCTCCGGCAGTGGTTTTGCGGCGCAGAATTCGTTGCGGCTGCACTTTGGTACGGGCGCAAATTTGTCGGTGCGGAGCGTGACCGTGCGCTGGCCAAGCGGTTTGCAGCAGGAGTTTGCAAATCTGGAAACAGGGGCTTATTACAAAATACTGGAGGGCGGCGAACCCGAGCGCATCGAAAGCACAGTGACATCCATCGAAAGCGTGGCTTATGGCGGCATGTACGCGTTATCGGTTTTTCCGAATCCGGCGAGCGATGCCGTGCAAATTCAGTTTCAACTGCAGGAAACAACCGATGTGCAGCTCACGGTTTCCAATGCACTGGGGCAGTCGGAGGCGCAATTGGCTCGCGGACGCCATGCTCCGGGCATGCATTATGCGATCTGGCATCCGAAAGGATACGTAAAACCGGGGCTTTATTTGATAAAATTGGCAACAGCTAATCAGGTTATCACCAGAAAGGTGATTGTACGTTGAAATCAAATCATTGGTCGCCAAACACTTGTCTTTCAGCCCGTTATTGTATAAAATAAGACTTACGCCAAAATTTTCACGTCGTTTTCGCTAATGTGAATGGCGCGGAGGTTGGAAGTGCGCTCGCTGATGTCGTCGCCATTATTTTCCAGGCGCAATACCCCCCGCGGGCACACCGCCGAGCAAACGCCGCAGCCCACACAGGAGGAGCGCACGATGTCCTGCCCACGCTGCGCGTACCAGCGCACGTCGATACCCATTTCGCAGTAGGTAGAGCAATTGCCGCAGGAAATGCACTGCCCGCCATTGGTCGTGATGCGGAATTTTGATTTAAACCGCTGTACCAACCCCAAATACGCCGCCAGCGGACAGCCAAAGCGACACCACACGCGGTTGCCCATGACCGGATAGAAGCCCGTGCCAACCACCCCCGCAAACGCCGAGCCAATGATAAAGCCGTACCAGGTGCGTACGGTATTGCTGTTCATGAACATGAAATTGGCGCTATCCGTTGCCAGATGGTACACCGAAATGCCCACGATCAATGCCGTTGCGCCAATGCCCACACCGATGCCAAGCCTGGAAATATCCACCTTGCCCCGCCGCCAGCGGAAGTAAGCATAGCCCATTGCGCCACTCAGCCCGACGATCATCAAAATGAGAAAATTGCTGCGATTGTACCAAACAGCGCTATCCGGCAGGTAGGAGTACAGCACGCCCATGGTCATAATCACGGCAAAGACCAGCACGAAGTGAATAATCCAACGCTCAAAATGCCAGGCGCGCAGGCTTTTATCCGATAGTTGCCGATAGGGGTCGCCCAGTGTTTCCGCCAGTCCGCCACAGCCGCATACCCAGGAGCAGTACCAGCGTTTGCCGTAAAAATAAGTGATAACCGGCACGCCAATCACAATCAACACAATGCCCCACACCAGCATGAAAGTACCCAGCGCGCCGCTTTGGATCAGGCTATTCAAATTCCAATCGAAAAAGAAGGTGTAATTCAGCGGCCATATATTTTTAAAATCATAATACGGATAGTTTAATCGCACCAGAATTTCCGGTATCAAAAACGCAAACGCCGTCTGGAAAAACATCACCGAAATCGTCCGAATGATCTGGTAGCGATTGTGCATGTATTTGGCAAACATGCGCACGCCCATCACCAAAATAATCAGCGTGTATAAAAAACCATAAAGGAACCATTGGCTCGCCTCGCCGCCATTGAGGGCTTTGCTGATCGGATCGACCATGATGATCCAGCTTGTAAGGTGTTGCGGCGACCAGTACAGCAGTACGTAGAACCCGATGAGATACCCCCCCATCAGCACGCCCAGCCAGCCGGTTAATCCTGGTGAAGCCGAGCGAGCCGGAGCACGCTTTGCCTGGTTTTGCGCAAATAACACCAAGCCAATAATCAGCAAAATTAGTATCGCCGTAAAGGTTGGCCAGAAATATTTATCATTCATATAATACACCCCGTAGAGCAGTACGCCGATGATCGTCAGCGCAAGGAATACCGCCCGCACGCTCAGGCTCGAGCCGCGTTCCATAGCGTTGTGGTAAATGCCGTTGTGCTTGATACCGGGAATGGCGTTAAATTTTGGCAGGATATAAATGATTCCGCCAATAACCCCTAATCCAACCGTTAAAAACAAAAACAGGAGCGGGTTATCCGCAACCGGTCCGGTATTTGATTTCTTGATCGTGACATAAGTATAATCTTTGAAGCGCCGGCTCGCCAGCGTGTATTCCGACTTTTTTACATCTTCCGGCAGTCCTTCTTTAGCTTTTGCATCAAGAGCAGCCTTCGTATCTTCTAGCAAGCTTTTAAACGCTTTTTCAAAGGCAAAACTCGAACCATAGCTCCGATCCAGCATGCCTTTTTCTTTCGCAATGTTCACCAACGCTTCACTATGATACTCGTTGCCAATGGCTTCTCGAATGCTGCCCTCCGTGAGTTTATACGAATCTAAACCCAGTACAATGGTGAAAATGAGCAAACCAATGATAAAAATGCCTAAGCCTGTTTTTTGAATGGTGGTCATAAGGATTAAATTGCTGATTGTTTTTAAACAGATATTTTTTCGCGCAGAAAATTAAGCGCCCCGCGCAAGCCACGCCGTTTCCTGAGTTGCAAATTTTTGCCCGTTTGCCGATTGTACAATGCAATCACACCGGCTTCGTATTCGTCATAAAATTCCGGGTCGAAATTAGCGATGCCCAGGTTTTGCAAAACGGTTTCGATGTGCGTTCGTTGCGCCAGCCATTTTTCGCATACTTCATGCCGGTAGCGCACGCCCATCAGATTGAACCCGAGAATCGCACCATCGTTTTTGTCATAATTCAGCCGGATGCTCTTGCGCCCGTCGCCATGCTCCCAGTAGAGCGTGGCGTAGTTTTCCGGCATTCGGGAAGTCGGGGGCACGTCGCCATATACCTGGTATTCGATGTCGATGAATTTTGCCGAATTGAACCAGATACCCGGATCGTACTGTACCGGCTTGCCGCAAATGTTGTACGCTGCGGTTTCTCCGGAAATCCTGCCCACATACCACACCGCTTCGATGGGCTTGCGCCCTGGTTGCGGTTCCTGCACTTCCATGCAATCGCCCGCCGCGTAAACGTCGGGGATATTGGTTTCCAGAAACGCATTTACTTTGATGCCGCGCCCAATTTCCAGACCGGTTTCTTTCAAAAAATCCACATTCGGACTCACGCCTGGCGTCAGGCCCACGTAGCCACACTCGATGCGCTCATCTTTATTTGTAATCACTGCTTCCACTCTGCCCGTGCCGTCGTCGGCAATTTCCTTGAGCTCGGTTGCCAGTCGCAGGTCAATATCATTTTCCCGAATGTGCCGGGTCACCATCGCCGATTCTTCGTCGGGAAGTACATTGTCCCAGTAGCTGTCTTCGCGCACCAGCATGGTCACCGAAATATGCCGCGCGTGAAACATCTCCGCCATCTCGATGCCGATCAGGCCGCCGCCCACAATCACTGCGCGATTCAGCCCGGGACTGTGCGCTTCCATATTTTCCAGATCCTGAAAGCTGTACAAGCCACTCACGCCACGCAAATCCTGCCCCGGCCAGCCGAATTTATTCGACTTGGAGCCAGTAGCCAGCAGAAGTTTGTCGTAAGGCATGGTTTCGCTGCCTTTAAAATGGAGCGCTTTGTTATCGAAATCGACTTGTTCTACGTAACCGCGCTTGAGGTTAATGCGATTTTTTTCCCAAAACCAGTCCTCATAAGGCTTGGTGTCTTCGTAGCGCATGTGCCCCATGTAGATGTACATGAGCGCCGTGCGGGAGAAAAAATGATCGGTTTCGGCGGAAATGACGGTAATGTCATGGTCGCTCAGCTTACGGATGAACCGCGCCGCCGTAATGCCCGCAATACCGTTTCCGATGATGGCTATGTGCATGAGGAAGAAATTGGCGTTGATGAATGATGACAAGTTAAAAAAATCTTGCCTGAGTTTAGCGTTAAATTTTTGACACCGACAAAGAAAAGCAGAAGCGCGTGCACTCGCTGTCCTGAAAAAGACACTTTAGAAAAAATGGTGAAACCACTGGTGGTTTTCCCGCGAAAATGTCGGAGGGCGGATAGCGGCAATGTGCTTTTGCGGGTTTTACCAGCCGTTTTTGTTTTGTTCTCTTTGTCTAAAAGTTCCAAAATTGAAAATTCGCCGTTTCAATTCCATTCATTTCGACACAGCGAATTATAATTTTCAGCAATTTCTTACCGCCACTCAATAAGCCGCCGCCGTTTCCCGAATCAATGCCTGATCTGCCTCCAGATCATACGCAAAACCATTGATGACCGCATAACGCGTTTTACCATCGCGTTGCAAAACGAACGAAGGGTTGCCGTATAGGTAAATAGAGTTGCCGGGTGATTTATTCGCGGCGATCAGGTTCACCGGGAAGTGCTTGCGGCTGCCCGGCACTTCGCGCAGGCGTACGTCGGTGTAGCCCTGTGCTAGCAGCTTGGCAATATCCATTTTTTTGAGCGCGGCGACATTCTGCACGACCGTCGGATAAACCTTGCCGGGAATGGCGCGATAGCCCTGGGCGTCAATTTCATCGTAGCCGTAGAAAATACTCAGGTCGCCCCAGTCATTGATCGAAGCTTTGTAATAATAATTTTTGTGATCGTTATAATCAATCTCGCTGCGGCGAATGCCGAGATCCAGCGTGTACCAACTGCCTTTGAATTCAACCTCCGCCTGGCGGACCAATACATCAAAGAAATTGCTCCCTCCGTTGTACGGAATTTGCTCGTAATCGGCGGTGCTGGTCGCTTCGTACGACCTGGAAGCAATGGCATCAAATGAAGAGAGCAGCGCCACAAAATTCAGCTTACGAATGTATTGCTTCTCGGGGTCATTTTCCATTCCGCCGCACTCGATGAGGATGGTGCTGGTGCCCCATTTCTGAATGTTGTCGCCGAAGGCGCGCGGTTCGAAGGTGTCGTCGTATTTGCCTACCTTGCCGGGAATGTATTCCTGCAAAATACTGTTCATAATGCCGATCATGCGCATGGCGTTGCCGCGTACCTCATTCACGTCTTTTTCGTAATTATAAGCCGGTGCGAGGAAAGAAATTGTGGCTGTTTTCGGATTGCGTCCGGCGCTGTAGTAGCGGCTTTGATCGTGCAAATTGAAACCCCAGTCTGCGTCGAGTTCATCGCGGATGCCTTTAAGAATGCGCGATTCCGGGCATTGCTGGCGTACGGCGTCCCGGTTCAGGTCGATGCCCAGGGCGTTGCGTCGCTGGAATTTTTCTGCCCCATCCGGGTTCAGCATCGGAATAAAAGTGATAGTTAGCTCTTCCTGTATTTTTTTGCGAAAATCGTCGAATTCATCACCCGAAGCGCTGAGGAAATTGAAAATATCCATGATCGCCATGGTGGCGGTCGATTCGTCTCCGTGCATCTGGCTCCAGAGCAACACCTGCGTCGGTCCGGTGCCAATGCGCACGCGGTAAATCGGGCGATCTTCGATAGATTTGCCAGCCTGCTGCACGTTGAAAGGCGCTCGCAGGCGCTGGATGAGCGGTGCAATGTCGTTGTGCTTAAATCGGCGCTTGGTGATCGTGGATTCGCGGAAGCGCTCATAAGCATCGTGCAATGCTTGGTAGGGAATATCCGCTGGCGGATCCAGGCTGTAAACGCCGGCTGCATCGGCTTCCAGATGAGGCGAGAGCGTTGTTGCATTTTCGCAATGAATAAAAAGCAGGGAAATAACGATAATCAAAAACAGGCGCATGGTTTTCGGTTTTTGTTGTAATGTTAGTGAATTTCCGGGAATCGCACAAGAAGGATGTCATTCGTCAATCGTGGATGAGATTGCCAAAGCGCTGATTGAAACCGGCGATGCCCTGCAGGCCTCCGGTGTGAATGGCGACGATGTTGCTGCCTGGCGGGAAGAAATTTTGCGCGATCAGGTCGAATAAGCCATAAAAAAGTTTTCCGGTGTAAATAGGATCGAGCTGGATGTCAAATTTTGCCTTG
The DNA here is from genome assembly GCA_964517175.1 of uncultured Saprospiraceae bacterium. GTDB lineage: Bacteria > Bacteroidota > Bacteroidia > Chitinophagales > Saprospiraceae > JADJNW01. The sequence continues at coordinate 23,048 of CAZFBU010000008.1, read as the reverse complement.
AAATCATTGATGAAAGAGATCAACTCCGGTGTAAATTTCGCATAGCCGCCGCCGTGATAATCGGTGCGGATCGACCAGTTTGGGTAATGCTTGCCCAATAATTTTTCAACTTCCGTTTGCAGAAAATCACCCTTCAATACGGAAAATCCCAGCGATTGTTCCTGGTTTTTCAAGCCCTGGATCATACCCGCCAGCGTACCGCCCGTGCCGCTGGCAACGGCGAAGTAGTTTGTTTTTACAGAAATTTGCGCCCGGATTTCGTCCACCATTTCGGCACAGCCGCGCAATGCCAGATCATTCGTGCCGCCCTCCGGCAACAGGTAAAACTCGCCGAAATCGGCTTGCAGTTTGGTCATAAAACCAGGCTTGTTTTTTTCGCGATAAGCGCTGCGAGCGACAAAGTGCAACTGCATACCCTGGGCTTCGCAGTATGCCAGCGTTGGGTTCAGCGGTTCGACGCGCTCGCCTCGCACGATGCCAATGGTGTTGAAGTGGAACAATTTACCCGCCTGAGCGACGGCAGCGAGGTGGTTGGAGTAAGCGCCGCCAAAGGTGAGCAGGGTCTTTTGTTTTAAACGAAATGCTTCGAGCAGGTTGTATTGCAATTTGCGCCATTTGTTGCCACAAAAAGCATGTTCGTCACCTACCCGAAGCAAGTCATCCCGCTTTACCCACAAGCGGATACGTTTAGCGGTGAGCCGATCATCCGTCAACGCCTGGACGGGGCTGGGCGGATGATCGGTCCGTATGTTTTTCATGGTTAATTGCAAATTGCTCATTGCCTCGAAAATAAACAATTTAAAATCAACAATCTATAATTCTTACGTTGCATCAAAGGTCTTCGGACCGTGCACATCGGTGTAGTCGCTATCTTCATCTTGCGGCTCGCTCGGCGGCGTGGTCAGCACTTTGTAGAAAAAGTAGCCCGTGATGGCGATCACCGTAATATTGGCGACCAGATACATAATTAATGCGGATGTATTCATGATGTAAACCTCCCTTCTTTTAAGCGTTTGCGATAAGCATAAGCCACCGTGAAAGCAATAGCTACCCATACACCGAGCAACAGCGCGCGGGAAAGATGTACCTGCCACGGATAATCGCCGGTAATTTGTGCCCAGATACCCGGTAAGCTACCAATAAATACGAAGCCAATCAAGAGTGGCGTTATGAATTTGATAATGTATTTGAAAATGATCGGCACTTTGATATCGGCGCCCGCGTTGATTTCTTTCCAGCCTTTTTCTATGCCAAATACCCAGGCGAAAAGGATAATTTCAAACAACGCAAAGACCACGAGCGAAACCGTTCCGACCCAATAGTCGTACTCATCGAAAACACCCTGATTGAAAAATACCACCGTTGGCAGGCCTAGTAGTAGCACCATGCCCCCGAATGCCCAGGAAGCCGGCACGCGCCGCCAGTTGAACTCGTCCTGCAGGAAGCCGACGATCGGCGTTCCCATTGCCAGGGAGGAAGTAATACCCGCAAAAAACAACAAACCAAACCAGAACAAGCCCGCCAGTACGCTCAGCACGGGTCCCCACTGCTGGAACAGGTAAGGTAACGTGCGGAATCCAAGCCCGAGTCCTCCGGCACGATTCACCAGTTCGATCATGCCATCGATACCAAAATAACCCACCGTGATCGGGATAACCACCGCTCCGCCAAGTACCACTTCCACAAATTCATTCATCCAGCCGGCGCTCATGGCGTTCAGCGCCACGTCGTCTTTGGCACGCAGATAAGACGCATAGCAGTGGATGCTGCCCATGCCCACCGAAAGAGTAAAGAAAATTTGCCCCGCAGCGGCAAGCCAGACACTCGGCGTCCAGATGGACTTGAAGTCCGGCGTCCAGAGATAATTTAAGCCTTCGGTGCCGTCGAATATTGCTCCCTGGTTGCCTGCTTTCAGCGTCACGGCGCGAATAGCCAGAATGACGCCAAACAGAATCAGCATGGGCATACCGATTTTGGCAACTTTTTCGATACCGCCACTAAGCCCTTTGGACAGAATGTAAGTATTCAGTGCCAGGCACAGTATCCAGAAGATCACAGCTTCGTAAGGCAACCCCGTAGTAGTGGTGGTGAGGGTGGTGTAGTCGCCAAAAAAGTTAGCGACGCCATCCTGATCCAGGCTGCTGAAAGTGCCGATCACCGAGTGATACATATAGGCGACCGTCCAGCTTTCGAGATAGCAGTAGTATGCAGCCACCGCCAAATTCGTGAACAACCCGAACACCCCGATGTATTTCCAGAAGCTTTGCTTGCTCATCGAATCGAGAATAAACGGCGCACTGTGGTGACCGTGCTTGCCGCCAAAGCGCCCCATCGACCACTCCACAAAGAGCAGCGGCAGCCCCATGAGCACGAAACAAATCAGATACGGAATGATAAAGGAGCCACCTCCATTTTGGATGGCTTGCACCGGAAAGCGCAGGAAATTGCCTAATCCCACTGCGTTTCCCGCCATCGCCAGTACAAGCCCGACGCGCGAGCCCCAGGATTCAGTGTTTGCTGACATGTGATTGTTTATTGAGTTTAATGTTTAGAATTTGCTTCGTAAAAAAATGATTATCAAGGCACTACCCCCTAAGTTGGTCATTGTTCCGCTTTTGAAAATGACCTGCATATAGGACGCCTGTGTTATTTATTCTAAAAAAGGACAGAGAAAGTTTTTTGGGTGATCTCTGAATTTCTGATAAATTAAATTTCTTATTCTTCCCAGATATTCAAAAGAAGATTTCGCAAAGTTAAAAAAAAACCTATTTCAGCAAATTCTTTTTAGCACGGCTGGAAAACAATCCCACGCCCCAGGGTACATGTCTGTACAGTCTGGTTTTTCTCTGCACGCAGATTGTACACCTTAACTTTTAAATAACGATTCTTCGGGATCAGATAAACCCACATTACTTAAATCAATTTAAAGGCTGATAAACAGCGACTTACAGGATCAAATTTGTACCTTTTTGATTTTTTTAAATCATAGCAGACTACGCGGTCCAACGCTGATTTCGTGAAATTAAGCAGCTATTTTTTGAATAATTAATCGTTTGTAGATACCTTAAAGCCCTGTTTTCCAAATTTTATTCCTTTTCCTAAAAAAATCATCAATTCTAAAGCATGAAAAAAGTAATTACGCTCCTGAGCATCTTTCTATTCCCTTTGTTGATATGGGCGCAAGAAGCGACGAAAAAAGGGCTGGATGAGCGCATCAATGACGCAGTAATGCCCTATGCCGTTGGTTGGGAAAATTTAATATTCACACCGGTTACCATTGGCGGTTTCAATATACCCATTGTGCTGATTCTGCTGGTGGGTGGCGCCACGTTTTTTACCATCTTTTTTGGCGTGCCTGGTCTTACAAAGTTTCCGCTGGCAATCAATACGGTGAGAGGCAAGTATGACGACCTCGATCCGCACATTGCCGGTGATCCGGAACTGGCAATTGACGGCGATATTGTGGATACCATCAAAGACGAAAGCAAGCACGGCGAAGTGAGCCACTTTCAGGCATTGGCGACTGCCGTTTCGGGCACAGTGGGGCTGGGCAACATCGCCGGGGTAGCCATTGCCATTGCGATGGGCGGACCAGGGGCGACGCTATGGATGATCGTCTGCGGCTTGCTGGGTATGTCCACCAAATTCGTGGAGTGTACCCTCGGGGTGAAATATCGCGACGTAGGGTCGGACGGCACGATTTATGGCGGACCGATGTATTATCTGTCCAAAGGCTTCCGGGAAAACAATGCGGCGGGTGCCGGGAAAGTATTGGCAATCATTTTTGCGTTGCTGGGCATCGGTGCCTCTTTCGGTGGCGGCAATGCGTTCCAGTCCAACCAGGCAACGGTGCAGTTGTCGGGTCTGCTGGGTATGCAGGGAGGCGCTACGGGCTTTATCATCGGGCTGGTACTCGCATTTCTGGTAGGTATTGTTATCATTGGCGGTATCAAGCGTATTGCAAGCATTACGGAGAAGATTGTGCCATTTATGGCGGTTATTTATGTATTGGCTTGTTTGGTTATCATTTTTGCCAATTTCAGCAATATTGGCGCTGCCTTGTCTTTGATTATAGAAGGCGCTTTCACACCCATGGCCGGTCTGGGCGGTCTGGTAGGCGTACTGATCGTTGGTTTCCAGCGAGCTGCCTTCTCCAACGAAGCGGGCGCAGGTTCGGCGGCTATTGCGCACTCGGCAGTAAAAACCAACTACCCGGCCAGCGAAGGCGTTGTGGCGTTGCTGGAGCCATTTATTGACACCGTAGTCGTCTGTACAATGACGGCGCTGGTCATTATTTTCTTCAATATCGATGGTAGCACTGCCAATTTGCAAAGCATTTTCCAGTATGGTGTGGCGGGTGATCTGTCAAGCAGTGTGCGCATTTCGGCTACCGGCGAATCCGTTGGCGGCGTAGATTTAACATCCATGGCGTTTGACTCCGTTATTCCCGGTTTTTCCTACGTGCTGACCCTTGCAATCGTCTTGTTTGCATTTTCTACCATGATCTCCTGGTCGTACTACGGCTTGCAATCCTGGAAGTATGTCTTTGGCAAGAGCCGTGCAGCAGACCTTACCTACAAGTTTCTGTTCCTGGTTTTTGTGGTGATTGGTTCTTCCGCTACACTGGATGCCGTCGTGAAGTTTTCTGATGCGATGATCCTCGGGCTGGTTTTTCCGAATATGATCGGGTTGTTGTTTCTCTTTCCGAAGGTAAGACAAGAACTGAACAACTACCTCAGCGCTATTAAAAACAACAAGCAATGAGGCTTTGATTTGCCAATATTAAATTGCTTTGAATGAATTCCATTTAAAGCGGATCATCAAGTTTTTAAATATGTTACAAAAACTGCACAAACAAACCAGTTATGCCAGTTGTGTAAATGAAAAGATAATGGAGGGCGCAGCTTTGACGGGCAGCGCCCTTTTCTTTTTATGCAGCCGCCTCCAGCTTGTTCGACAACTTTTTGATGCCATCCTGATAGCCAAGCTCGAGTTGTTTTTCAATGGCAGCTTTCGAGAAATTCATGGGGGAAGGTAATAGCTTGGACGGTCTGATGTAGATCAGGCGGTCGGCGTACTTGCGATACCAAACCCACTGCTGCGGCGAAAAGCGCGAGGCTTCTGCCACGTCAATGGCGATCACGAGGTCGAGATTCTTCCGGTCAAATGCCATTTTAGTGGGTAAAATGCTGTACAATCCGCCATCGAGATACTCCTGACCGCCGATTTTATGCGGCTGGAAAACCGGGAAAGTTGCGCTGGCAATGACGTATTCGATCAGAAGCCCTTCCGGGATGTCTTCCGGGTAGAGTTCTTCGCCCGTGCGCGTGGTACGATTGTACACCACGAAGCCGAAATCAATGGGCGATTGGCGAATCGTTGACTCATCCAAATGGCTGCGCAGCAGTTCCTTCAGTCCATCCACGCGAATGCCACCCCGTTCGATCCATTCGCGAAGCAGCGGCAAGTAAAAGTCATTGCGCCCGGCTTCCAGGCGATTAAACACCTGATGCGGACGCACACTCTGCCAGAGGTCGAGTGCCTGCTCCCATATGCCCTGTGCCACCAGCGCGCCATTGATTGCGCCGATGGAAGCGCCAGTCACCACTTCAATTTGCTCGTACAAGCCCAATTCCTGCATCGCATGGATCACGCCCATCTGGTAAGCGCCACGTGTGCCGCCACCTGACATGACCAAGCCGATTTTATTTTTTAATACGGCCATTTTTCAAATACATTTATCAAAGGAAAATGCAATAGCGGCAGAAAGGTTTAATATTTACGACTCAAATTGCAAAGGAAACACAAAGCGAATGCGATACATAGCATTAAACGAAACCGCTGATAACATTTTACTCTTTAGGATGTTGGCACAGGAACAAATCATGGCTCAAAAATAGTATGCACTACCATTTCACCTGTAGCGTTACAAAAAAGCTCCGCCCATCTGCCGGAATGATGCCCGGGCCAGGGTAGGCTTCGGCACGGCGCGTGAAGTATCTGGCATCCAGTAGGTTATTGCAACTTGCCTCCAGCGTCAGCCAGCGCCAGACGTAGGCGGCGGAGAGATCGGCAACGGTGTAAGCCGGGATAATGCCGTTCACTGCAGAAGCCGTACGACGGGCATTGGTCGCATCGGTGAAATGCTCGGCAGTATAAGCCAGCGTACCGCTTGCGCGGAAATGATGGTAACTGAAATTCAGCCCGGTACGCAGGGTGAAAGGCGGCACCAATTCTACCTTTTTATTGCGAATGCTGTTGTCGTCGGTGTTGATGTAACGCGCATCGATAAAGGCGGCGTTCACAAACACAGACAGGCGCGTCGCGGTATCCTCCGGGGCAACCCAGTGCCAGAGATTCACTTCGGTAAATGCTTCCACGCCAATATTTCGGGCATCGGCAATGTTGGTGCGCAGGCGATAGTCATTGAACAACGGTGGCTCATCCGCACGCAGCAGCAAACCGATCCGGTCTCGATACGACAGAAAAAATGCCGTTACATCGGCGTAGAGCCAATCCCCGATTTTACTGCGCAAGCCCAGGTCGGCGGTGTAGCCCTGCTCATCGCGAATGTTGGGATCGACGCGCCCGTTGGGGTTGTCAATGCGCAGATCGGAAAAATTGATCGCACGATAATTCTGGGAAAAATTGGCGTATAATTCGAATTCCGGCTTGGGTTTGTAACTCATTCCAACCCCAAAAAGCAGAAATGACCGACGTCGGTTGAGTTCTTCCTCCTCGCGGTTTTCTGCAATCAAATTGCCCGCCGCATCGAATACGCGCTGCTTGTAATAGCCTTCGGCAAAGGTTTGAATGCTTTCAAAGCGAATGCCCGGCGTCACGGTCAGCTTCGGCGAGAGGTAGAAGATGTTTTCCGCGAAAGCGGCAAAATTATAATTCGGAAAGGTGTAATCCGACTTTTCTATGTTTTCCGGATTCAAAAAATAGAAATCTGGTTCGTCGGCGTCATTGGCATCACCCTGACGCGCCGTGGTGATGCCCCGGTAAAAACGCGTGCCAACCAGCAGAGTATTCTCTTGATTACCAATGCGATAGCGATGTAATAAACGTGTTTCGTTGCCGATGTTGTTGAATTCACCATCGATCAGGTCGCGGTTTCCACCAAAATCAATGTTGTTGATCGGAGCCAGGTTGCCCAATGCCTGCCGCCGCGCCATCAGCCCGAAGTTGCGCGTATTGAGCCGGGTGCGATCAGAAAATTTGTAATCTGCCGTCAGGGCAAATAGATTCCAATCCACCCTGAACCAGTTGCGCTCGCGTAACGACTGGCGGGGGGTTTGCTCAAAAAAAACATCGGTCAGACCGCCGGGCTGCTGCGCCAGGTATCGCATCACCGTTGCTTCCGCGCTGATGGTCAGCTTATCGGAAACGTCGCAGGACAAGGACGCGAAGCCATTGTCCAGCGTGAATTCGGAATTGTTGCGCCAGCCGTCGCCTTGCTTGCGTTGGTAAAATGCGTAGTAGGATAGTTTTTTATTGGCAACCGTGCCGCCGATGCTGTTGAACGAGCCGAAAAAATTGAAGGAACCCAGCGTTTGCCGCGACACGATTTCGATCGCTTTGTCTTTGGGTGGTTTTTTAAACACAAAATTCAGCATGCCACCAAACTGCGTGCCGTACTGCAGCGAAGCCGCGCCGCGCACCACCTCGATGCGTTCGAGCGCTTCGGATGGAGGCGTGTAGTAGCTTTCCGGGTAGCCGAGTGCGTCCGCGCTGATGTCGTAGCCATTTTGCCGGGTGTTAAAATTACTGGTACGATTGGGGCTTAGCCCACGCCCGCCGATACCAAGCTGCAAGCCCGCGCCGTCGCTCTCCCAAATATTCAGCCCCGTGATGCGGGCATACACCTGCCGGGGATTGTTGGTGGCTAAATTTGCGCTAATATCCTGCAATTCAATTACTTCACTCTTTTTTCCTTCGTAAATGGCAAAACCTTCCACTGCCCGCAACCGCCGGATGCCGAAGGTTTGCTCGCGCTCGGCTTGAACGGTCACCGCGTCCAAGTTGGCGGAGAGATCGGTCAGGGAAATTTCCGTGTTCGTTTCCGGCTGCCGGATCGTGATTTGCTGGTTCCAGGTGTTTTTACCAATGACAAACACCACGAGCGTATATTCGCCGTAAGGCAGACCATTCAATTGAAACCTGCCTTTTTCATCGGTTTCGGTATTGACATTCAGTTCGGTGATAGCGGCAATTGCTCCAGGGATGGTTTCCCCGGTTTCCGCGTCGCGTACCACGCCGAGCAATATACCTGTCTGTGCCGGAGCAAGATTCCACAACAGAAAAAACACCACACCCAAAATCAAACATTTACCATTTATCATAAAATATCTCTTTTCCATTATCAACCCTTAAACCAATCAACCCATCAACTACCTCAAAATCCAATCCTTCGGCTGCCAGCCATCCTTTATTTTGGTCAAATCCACCGTGGGGTCAATCAGCAAGCGGCTTGGCTCCGCATTCAGGGTGACGTATGCCTCCACCCGTACCTCCGGCTCGTGCACGCCCTGTGCGGCATAATGTCGTTGTAAAAAATGCGCAAATTGCAGGATCATATCCGGCTGCATCGCCATTTGTTTTTCCTGATGCGGTTTGAGAAACTCACCGTTGTCCACTATGCCTTCGCGCCCGGTTTTGCTGTCTTTCACGTAAAATGTTGCCGTTCCTGCCTTTTCCATCAGCATGACGCGCCAGGAAAAGCGATAGCCCTCTTCCGTCCAGAACAGGTTGCCGGGGTACAATACGTAGCGCCACGGAAATACTATTTGAAAAGTGAAATGCACGACCAGCAAGGCGACCAGCCAGCGGGGCGTCGGCTTTAATGATTGATTATTAATTGGTTTTGAAATTTTGATCCTGTGGATTTTAGCAAAACTTCGCTCCAGCCAGCCCAACAATCGCTCGTGAAAGGATTCGGAAAAATAGATCCAGGTCGCGCCAATCATAACGATTGGAAACACGCCAATCTGAAACATCAACCCCGTCAGCGTGTGAAATATGATGACCGAGAGGTACGCCAGCCAGCGTGTTTCGCGCCAACTCAACCAGAATACAATCGTCGTATCATAGATCATGCCGATCCAACTAAATAAGTACGGCGTGATTTTTAGTTTGAACCCCCCCCCGATGAACGGCAGTGCATCATTGGCGGGTACCCAGATTTTAAGCGGCATCGCTCGTATGAGCCAATCGTAGTTAATCTTTGCCAAACCAGCGTAGATATAAACAATCGCGATTTGCAGCTTGAAAATGCCGACCGTCCAGCGGGGCGTTTGTTGCATCCGGATATTTGGATACAGTAAGCAATCGACTGAAAACCGTCGGTTTGCAGGCACTAAAACCAGTAGCAAGCTCGTGATACTGACAAAGTAATAGTGATTTAAATAGTACGTCAAATCTATTAATTCCACATAAGTAAATGTCAGAAAATACAACAACGCCGAGACGCGATACCACAAGCCGATGGTAATGCCGATCGCGCCCGCGAGCATGAGCCCGTGCAGCACGTACATCCAGAAGGGCGGGAGCAGTTGCACCCAATAAAAGCCGAAGTATTTAAAGGTTACTTGCGTGTTGATGAAGTGATCTTCGATCCAGCCCAGCGACCAGAACCGCAGCACACTGAACACCATCACCGCCCCAAATACAATGCGAAACGTCACCAATGGCGCGATCGACACCGGATGGTCAAGCCAGCGTTGCAGCTTGCTAACCGAACGTTTTTCAGGGATGTGTTGCGAAGGTTTTACCATTCAAATTTATCATTACCCATCCCGACCTGCGGTACGGGATTTCGCTTTGCTCAACTTCCAATTTCCGATTTCCCACTTCCGATTTCCGATTTCCCACTTCCGATTTCCGACTTCCCACTTCGATCAGTCCCCATCGCCGCTGCTAAAGGTAATCGCGATGCCCAGCAAAGACGACATA
>CAZFBU010000008.1:0-12994 GCA_964517175.1 uncultured Saprospiraceae bacterium | reverse complement strand
TCAGTCCCCATCGCCGCTGCTAAAGGTAATCGCGATGCCCAGCAAAGACGACATATCGCTCTTGAAAAAGCGGGTGTGTTTTTGCAATTCGGTATGCAGCGCATCCACTGCCGGGTGCTCATTCGCGACAAGCACCGAAAATGGCTGATCGGTTGGCACGGCATTCAGTGCATCTTCCACCTTTGACCACTGGGCTTCGCTGAGCGCGATCAGTTCGCTGCCGCCCGCCACGCTCGCCAGGTAATCCCGGAAACCAGAGCCATTTGCACCATTCAAACTGCGACCATAATAAATATTTTCGATTGCCTGCAGGTGCAATTTGAGCATTTGCAGGGATTCGCCGGAGTAATAAGCTTCCACCAGTAGAGGTTCAGATTGCGTTTGTCCGGGGCGCTTGCCGGCGGGAAGTCCGACTTTGAAATTCTTCGCACTTTCAAAACTGCGCACAAATTCATTGTACAAAGTGGAAACCGAACTACCTGCGCTGGTACTGTTGTCGCTCACAAATTCCGCCTGGAAGTTGGCCCATGCACCGACGACCTCATCCACACGGGTTTTCAAATGATTGACGATGGCTCGCAAATGCGCCTGGCGGGATGCCGAAGCCTGAAAATCGCCGACTACTTCTACCACAGTTTTATTCTCTCCGAAGAACAAATACTCCAGCGCCAGGAAGCCGCGCGCGTCGCGGTCAAAGTTGTTGAGGCTATGATCGTCGGCAGTAATTGCCGCTTCGATTTTGCCCGTAGCTGCCGGGAAAGTCCCGATTTCCTCGATCAAGCCCTTGCGCGTGCCCTGCTCGCCGGCGGGACCGAAGTTGAACGCATTGGCGGACTGCCAGGCTGCGTACGCCTGCTTCCATCCGGCTTGAGCGGAGACCAGATTCTCTTCGGCTGGTGCGTCGGCAAAAGCATCTGCACTTGCTTTCAGCGCGACAATCGCCATTTGTAAGTTGGTATAAGCCGGAATGATGATGTTTTCGGCATAATGATCGAGCATTGCCTGGCGGTCGAAGCCGGGTGCATTGTCACTATTGCTATCGCTGTCGCAACCGTAAAAGAATGCAATCAGCGTGAGTATGAAAAGTACTTTTATGCTTGTCTTCATAATGTATGGTATTTTTTAAACTTGAAAATGGATGCCTGCGAACAGGCACCCATGATGGTCTTTGTGCATGAAAAGACAGAATAAGTCATGTCGTTTTGAAAGAAACAATGGATCGAAATGCCTTTCGATTTTCGATCATTATCGTCCCTGTTCGCTTACCCAGTTTTTCTTGAAATCTTCAACTTCCTGATCGGTAAAGCCATAGATATCCTGTAATCGTTCAATGGCTTGTGTCAATTTTGGCAACTCGTTTACCGGGTCAGTTGCAAACTTATACGATGTCGGCGTGCCGTTGTATGGTGCGTTCATCAGCGCCAGGATTTCGTCAATTTGAGTATCGGTAATGATCTTGAACTTAGAATTGATGGTGCGCCAACCGTGAAGGAAGCCTACGCCTTCGGAATAAGCGTGCAATGCGCCAGCGATTTGTGCGTCGCTCGGATTGGTAGCGCTCAGCCCGGAAATCGTGCTGTGGCAATAGTTGATCGCAGTTGCTGCGTTAATTTTTTCCCAGGCTTCGAAGACGGTCGCCAGTGCTTCCTCCTGCTCTGCCGAGTATTCGTCGCCAGCGGCTACTGCTGCCTGCAGCTTGATGAAGCCTTCTTTGATCTGGGTGTACAAACCATTGCCATCATTCTTGTCGCGACGCGCGGCGTAGTTTGCCAGAAATTTATCTGGATTAGCCACTTTTGAAGAATTAGAATTTGGAAAGTCCGGGTGCGCCCCGAAAATGCTCACCATTTGATCCACAGTAGCTGGCGTGATCTCGCCGTTTGCCAACTGGATCGCGTGGTTGTGCATCGCCGCACCAAAGAGCCCTTTCTCAATCATTTGCTCGAGTTCCAAACCATTTTCATCAAACAGATGGCCGCCAGAAGCGCCGCCTTCGCCACCATCCGGAGCGCCGGGCGTATAGGTGTTGCCACTGGCTTTCGCCAATTCTGCGAGCCAGCCGTTTGCGCCGGAAATGCGGCTGTCGTAATAAGCAGTTGCGATCGCTTGTAAGCTCGGGTTACTGCCGGTGTAAAGCTGATTCAGTGCATCCAGGCTTACGCTCGTGCCTGCATTGCGTCCTTTTTTCATCTCGGTTGTGAGATTGCTCAATTGTGTGCGCACGGCCGCCTGAGTGGCTGTGTTTGCCGCAAAATTTGATCCATCGTATTGCGCCGGAATGACCAACTGGTCTTTCTCATCGTCTTCACAAGCCGTGAAAACAAAGGAAGTGAGAATCAATAGGGTGATTGCTGATAAGGTTACCTTCTTCATTTTGTAAGAATATTTTTTGGTTTTAATTTATTTAGACTAATTCTAGCTTATGCGGCAAAGGTAATCGCTCTGCTACAAAAATGCGAGTACAAAATTCAAGATGACTAAATTTTGACCATCATTAGGTATATTGGGCATACCTAACATTAGTGCTCTTTCGATGGAATTACCAAAATCGCAAGACAGCCTATTGAATTTCAAAAAATCAGACCTTTCCATGCCCTTTAATGGCGAGGTGATTTATATTTACCGGGGTACTTTGGGCCGGTAGCGGCTATTTTCACTAAAACGAAGCGAATGCTCAGAACATTTATCGATGCGCATGTGCACTTGAATACGACCTCCCGGGCGAAGATGGATCTGGCGCTGGAGCGGGGCGCATATTTTCTGTCGGTCAATACCGATATTCCTTTTTTTGAATCCGTTGAAAAACAAGGACAAGTGATCCTCGAACTGCAACGCGCCTACCCCGGACGGGTGCAGCACGTTACGAGTTTTGACACGCAGCACTGGGGCGACACACGCTGGGCAACGCACGCCATTGACCAGATCAAACGAGGCTTGGATCAGGGCGCAGTTGGCGTGAAGATTTGGAAAAACATTGGCATGGACTCAAACCTCCGGCACGCGGATGGCTCCTTCATGATGATCGACGATCCGGTGCTGACGCCAATTCTTGAGTTTTTGGCAGAACAAGACATCCTGCTCATCGGGCATCAGGGCGAGCCGCGCAACTGCTGGTTGCCACTGCCTGAAATGACGGTCGATTCGGATCGAAACTACTTCGCTGCGCACCCTGAGTACCACATGTATTTGCACCCGGCGTATCCTTCCTACGAAGCGCAAATTCAGGCGCGCGACCGTATTTTACAAAACTATCCGACGCTGCGCTTTGTCGGTTTGCATTTGCTGAGCCTGGAATGGAACCTCGCGGAAGTCGATCGGAGATTGGAGCAATTTCCAAACCTCCTGACCGATCTCGCCGAGCGAATTTGCCACGTGCAATTGCAGGCGATGCACGATCGCGAAGCCGTGCGTGATTTTTTCATCAAACACCAGGATCGCATCATTTATGGTACGGACGTAATTGACGACGGCAGCCTTTCGGATGTGGCGCTTTGCGCAAAATTTGAGCACTTGTGGGATGAGCACTGGCGCTTTTTTGCGACGGCTGAGCCGATAACCGCGCCGGAGTTTCAGGGCACATTCACGGGGTTGGCATTGCCGGAAACGGTACTGCGGAAAATATTTTTGGAAAATGCAGCCAGAACCTATGGTTTCGATCTTATAAAAACTTAGCTGAGTAAGTATGAAAAATACCAACCGACGAAAGTTTCTAAAGATCAGTTCCCTGGCGGAATACATGGCATATTTGACAACCACCTAAAAGGAATAAAGCACGATGCCCTTGCGTTTGCGAGGGCATCGGCAATTTTAATTCGTTGATTAGCCCGTCAGCTTTTTCCATTAAAAATCAACAGAGAACTGTACACCCAGCAAGCGCGGAGGCCCGGCGATGAAAGTCGGGATACCAAAAGCGCCGCCGGTATTGCCTGCGTCGATGATGTATTCTTCATCCAGCAAGTTGCTCGCGAAAAAAGAAACATTGTAGGTGTTCTTGAACGTCACGCCTGCCTTCAGATTGACCAATGTGTATGCGTCCTGAGAAATCAAATCGGTGTTGTCTTCTTCAAAGAAAACTTTCGACTTGTAGGAAAGCGTTGGTGTGAAGTTGAAGCTGAAATCGTTTGACAATCTCGCGTTGATGTTCAAACCAGCAGAGAAAGAGTGCTTCGGTGTCAGGCGGAAGGTATTGCCCGCCAATTCCTGCGGGTTGCCGTCGGAGTCTTCATCGTCGAAAGTTGCATCGATGAAGCCGTAATTGGCGAATACGTTTACGCTATTGGAAACATTGTAGCTCACCGCTGCTTCGAAGCCCGTAGCGCTGGACTCCCCGGAATCTTTTGTTTCTGCTATGAATTGTCCTGTTTGCTGATCCAATTCTACGACGCTGGTCTGGAAGTTGGAGTAATCGTATATGTAAGCATTCACATCAAATGATAAGCGATTGTTGAAAGCCAGGGTTTTCAAACCAACTTCGTAAGACCAAACGATTTCGGCATCCAGGATCGTCGTATCGGTAGCGGTTACGTTGATCACATTCGGGCGACGACCGCGCGCAACATTACCGAAAGCCGTTACCGCGTCGGAAAGGTCATAGCTCAGCGCAAAACGCCCAACCGCACTGGTAAAGGTTTCCGATATTTCTACCCGCCCATTGGTGGGAATGAACAGGTTGTTTCCGGTACTGCCGCCCAACACATAGCTCAGGCGACCCGGATCGGCAGCGCGCGGCGCTTCATAACCGCCGGTAATGTCTTCGTACGTGCCGCGCAAACCAACAGTGACGTCCAGTTTTTCAATCGGCGAGAACGTCAAATCTCCGAAAATTTCGTATGCATAATTGGTGCCAAAGTTGGTGTTTTCCTCCTCATGAAAAGGCTTCAAAGGTGCGCCTGTTACAGGGTCTGTTTCCCACAAAAACGGTGTTCCATTTTCCGTTACCAATGGTGTGAACGGCACGCCAAAATCAGAGAAAAAAGGCGTATATAGTGCAAAAAGGCTTCTTTCGTCGGTTTCCCAGGGTACACGCTGGAAGCCATCTTCGTAGAAAAAGCTTGCGCCCGCAAAGCCCGACACATTTTTATTGTTGGTAAAATTCAAACGAAATTCCTGGCTAATTTGGTCGCCTTCGGCATCTTCAGCAAACCACAGTACCGGCGCCACCGTGCCATCCGCATCGAACGACTCGAAAGAATCAAACTGGCGGAAAGCCGTAGTGGAAGTGAGACTCAGTCGATCTGTGAAGCGATGTTTCACGATGCCGGTTGCGCCCCACACCTGGCGATCAATGAACAAATCTTCTCCTCTTTCCATGTCCGCGAATGCGAATGGGCTGGTGCTGCCGCCAAGCGGCGCGTAGGTACCGCTCTTGAACGATGTACCCGGAGGCGTATCTTCCTGCCAGTTGAAGATGACATCCGCCGAAGTTTTATCCGAAATGAGATAGCGCAGCGAACCGCGGAAAGCAAGCGTTTCCTTACCATTCAGCGTACCGCCGGAGAGGTTTTCGATGAAACCGTCGCGCTTTTTATAAATGCCGGCTACGCGCACGAACAACTTCTGGTCGATCAGCGGCGTATTGAAAAAACCCTGCGCCTGAAATTGCTCAAAATTGCCAAAACCTACCCTTACCTGACCGGAAGTCGTGTTATTCGGTTTGTTTTGAATGATGTGCATCGCACCGATCTGCGCGCCGCGCCCGAAGAGCGTCCCCTGCGGACCTTTCAGCACCTCAATGCGCTCAATGTCAAATAGTTCTACTACCGAGCCTCTCGATTTGCTGATCGACACACCATCCTGAAATACCGAAACGCGCGGCTCAATTCTGGAGTCGCCATCATCACTTGTGATACCGCGAATGACAACGCCCGGGTTGTTCACGCTCTGAATTTGAATTTGCAAACCAGGTACGTAATCCGAAAAGGCATCGTACTCCGTGATGTTGGTTCTTTGCAAAAATTGGCCGCCGAAGGACGTCAGCGCGATCGGCACATCCTGAATGCTTTGCTCTCTTTTTTGCGCAGAAACCGTGATCGTAGAGAGCGAAACGGAAGATTCTAAAAGCGTCGCGTTGATCGCTTTGTTTTCGCCTTCGCCCAGGGTCACGTCCGTGCGAAACGTCTCATACCCCAGATAGGTGATCGACAACTGGTAGGTTCCGGCTTCCAGTTGCGGCAGCTCGAAGTTTCCATCTACGTTGGTTGTGGTACCTTTGTTGATATTTTCCAGGAAAACATTCGCGCCGACGACCGCTTCCTGGTTGGCATCGGTTACCTTACCGGAGATGGATGCCGTTTGAGCCAGGGCTGTAAAGCCCATCGCTATGAAAATGATTTGTAAAACTAGCTTGTGCATAATTTTTTTTTGGTTCGACTTAAAAAAAAAATCGAGCAAAGCTAGTCTGGTTCTTTTAAGTAAATGTTAGGCAGGTGTCAACTTAACCTTATTTTTAGTTGGCAATGTGAAATGATTAAAAACAAGAAAGCCCTCACTTTTGCGAAGGCTTTATCTTTTTGGTTGGCGATGGAATTTACCGAAGCTTCCGATTAAAAAATTCGATCGTTCTGTCCCAGGCTAACTGCGCGGTTTCCCAATTGTAGCGCGGCGTCGTATCATTGTGAAAGCCGTGATTTACGCCAGGATACAAGTGTGCGCTGTATTCCTTGTTGTTATCCTGCAATGCCTTCGCATAATCAGGCCAGCCGGCATTTACTCTGGTATCCAGCCCGGCGAAATGCAGCAAGAGCGGCGCATTGATCTTCGGCACATCCGCTACGTCAGGCTGTCCGCCGTAGAATGGAACCGATGCCATCAGATCCGGTACCTGCACCGCCATCATATTGGAAATCCAGCCGCCAAAACAAAACCCTACCACGCCTACTTTGCCGCTGCATTCCGGGTGTGCTTTGAGATGCTCAAAAGCAGCGATAAAATCCTGGAGCATTTCTTCGCGGCCGCGTTTGCTTTGTAGTTGTCTGCCTTCATCATCGGTGCCGGGGTAGCCACCCAGTGGTGTCAGGGCATCCGGGGCGAGGGAAATAAAATGGGCAAGTGCCGCACGCCGCCCGACATCTTCAATGTGGGGGTTCAAGCCTCGATTTTCGTGCACAACGATAATGCCCGGCAGTTTTTCCGCTGCGCTGACCGGTCTGGAAAGCAAGCCTTTCATCGTGCCGCCGCCTTTGGGTGATTCGTACGCAATGAATTCCGATTTAAGTCTGGAATCATCGCTTTTTACCTGTATTTTGTTTTTGTAATCCGGCATCATAAATTGCAGCAGGGCAGGCACCGTCAAGCCACCGACCGCGTAGAGCGATAGCTTATCCATAAAGCTCCTTCTATCAATTCGATTGTGCGCGTAATCATCATACAGGTCAAAAACCTCTTGTTTGATGTCTTCTTTTCTGATTTCTTTCATATTGCTGGTTCCGATTTTTATTTGATAAACGATTATTGGAATCTTTCTTAAGACTTCATTTGCGAAGTTTATTTTTCAACAGAGATAAAGATAAGCGATTCCCGGCTATTATAATAGTGCTTTTCGTGCCGTAGGTCAGTATGACTCTTATGGAGCGTCCCTTCGGGAGAAATCATAAGTATTTGTAAATCAAAACTTAAAACACTCTTTAATACGTCGTTATCAATTGAAAAGGGTATAAAACACAGAAGGTTCAATAGCAGAAAACATACTATTGAACCTCCAAATTGCCCGACTTTCCGAGCCATTTTAAATATGAATTGCCCGATTTTCTGTTGCTGCCAGAGCCGCTTCTCTAAACGCTTCGGTATAGGTTGGGTGTGCGTGGCTCATACGGGCTGCGTCCTCCGCAGAGGCACGAAACTCCATCAGTGCGACGGCTTCGGCAATCATGTCCGCGACGCGCGCGCCTACCATATGCACACCAAGAATTTCGTCGGTATCCTTATGCGCCAGTACTTTTACCATGCCATCAATATCCATGCTGGCCCGCGCACGGCCCAGCGCTTTGTACGGGAATTTGCCGACTTTGTAAGGAACACCCGCTTCTTTGAGTTCTTCTTCGGTTTTTCCGACGCTGGCTACTTCCGGCCAGGTATAGACAACGCCCGGGATCAGGTTGTAGTCAATGTGTGGCTTCTGCCCGGCAATCACTTCCGCTACGAAGACGCCCTCCTCTTCTGCTTTGTGCGCGAGCATAGCGCCCTGAATCACATCGCCGATGGCATAAATATTGGGCACACTGGTTTGTAAGTGTTCATTTACTTTAATTCTGCCTTTCTCATCTTTTTCTATACCCACGTTCTCCAAGCCGAGCTTGTCGGTGTAGGGGCGACGACCGATAGCCACCAGGCAGTAATCTGCTTCCAGGGTAAATTTTTCATCGGAATCGCGCTTTTGCACCTCCACTTTCACGCCTTTGCCGGTCGCTTTCACGCCGGTTACCATGTGCTTCAGATGGAATTTCATGCCCAGCTTTTTCAGCGACTTCATCAGCTCTTTACCGGCATCTTTATCCATGCCCGGCAGAATGCGGTCCATGTACTCCACCACTTCGATTTCCGTGCCCAGGCGCGCGAAAACCGAGCCTAGTTCCAGCCCGATCACACCGCCGCCAATAAGCACCATGCGCTTCGGCACTTCGTCGATATTCAATGCTTCGGTGGAAGTAATGACGCGCTTTTTATCGTAATTGAAATTATCCGGCGTAATGGGCTTCGAGCCAGTGGCAATGATTACCTTATCTGTTTCGATTTCTTCCGAAGAGCCATCCTCTTTAGCGATGCTGATTTTATTGGCATTTACAAAAGCCCCATGCCCGTGATAGACATCAATTTTGTTTTTCTTCATCAGAAAATCAATCCCTTTCACATTGGCTTCCACCACTTCTGCTTTGCGCTTAATCATCTGCGGCATATTCACCTTCAGGTCTTTTAATTCGATGCCATGCTCCTGAAAGCGTTCGTGCGCCGCGTGGTAATGCTCAGAAGAGTCAAGCAAGGCTTTAGACGGAATGCAACCCACGTTCAGGCAGGTGCCGCCGAGGGTGTTGTAGCGTTCGATGATGGCGGTTTTCATGCCCAGTTGGGCAGCACGGATGGCAGCTACGTATCCACCGGGACCCGAGCCAATGACGGTTACGTCGTATTTCATATTGAAAAGTGTATTTTTGGATGAATTTGGTAATGCGTTGCAAGATTAAGGGTTCGGATGAATTTCTCCAACTCAAAGGCGAAAACTTTCACCTTAGCCCGCAACTAATCATTACAACACCTACTCCTTCTTCCGGTTGTCGCGACTGCGTCTCTTTTTGTTTTTATTGCTGCGTTTTGGCTTTTGCCCACCACCGCTGCCATCCCGCTGAGCCTGGTTAGCCGTACTTTTCTGCTTGGGCGGTCTTGCTTTATTATCTACACCTTGCTGCGAGGTAGATTGGTTGCGTGGACCTCGTTTTTTGCGTTTCTTTTTGCGTCTCTTGTTGCGTTTTTCATCGGGCAATTCAATGGCGCCGGTTACATCTTCGTAGTCCATTTCGGCATTTTCATCGTCACCCACAACCGCCAGCATCGCTACCGTCGGTCCCAAATCCACCGGTTTTTCTCCTTTTCTGTTCAGCGCCTTAATTTCCTTTACCTGCTCCAGGTTAAGGGCATATATTTTACCGCGGCCGCGGTCCTGCTCCATTGCATAGTACATCAAGCCCTTAAAAATATCTGTCTTGATCAGCACAGCTCTGCCAGCCTGGGTCTCCAGTTTTTCAGCATGCTCCGGAAACTGCTCCAGCGCGTCGAGGTAAGTATCCAGCTCATAATTCAGGCAGCACTTGAGGCGGCCGCATTGTCCGGAAAGTTTCGCCTGATTAATGGCGAGATTCTGGTAGCGTGCCGCCGATGTGGAAACCGATTTAAAATCCGTCAGCCAGGTGGAACAGCAAAGCTCCCGCCCGCAGGAACCAATGCCGCCGATCCGCGCCGATTCCTGCCGCGCACCGATTTGCCGCATTTCAATTTTTACCCGAAACTCCCGGGCAAAATGCCGGATCAGCTCGCGAAAATCCACGCGCCCGTCCGCCGTATAATAGAAGGTTGCCTTGCGCATATCCCCCTGGAACTCCACGTCGCCAATTTTCATTTCCAGTCCCAGTGTGCGCGCAATTGCCCGAGCCCGAATCATCGTTTCTTTTTCCATTTCGCGCCCTTCCTGCAGGCGTTCCAGGTCGCGCTCATTGGCCCGCCGCAAAATGCTGTGGATAACCGAATCCTCTTTGACCCGTTTCTTTTTCATTTGCAGGCGTACCAGATCACCGGAAAGGGTGATTTTACCAATGTCAAATCCCGTTCCGGTTTCTACAACAACCCAATCACCTGTGACAGTGCGCACAAATTCATGATGGCGATAGAACCCTTTGTGGGCACCGTTTTTGAAGCTAACTTCCACAATATCGAACTGGTCCACGTCTTCGATATCCATATTTGAGAGCCAGTCGTATGTATTTAATCGGTTGCAACCGCCGGTGGCGCAGCCGCCTGAATTGCAGCCACCCACCTTGCCGTTGCCGGTTGAGCATCCTTTACATGCCATAGTTTCAATCATTTACCCGCTTCCTGAAAGCGGCAATTTATAATCGACAGTCTTTTCGACTGATAATGGTTGCGAACTGATGTGGCGCACTTTTGAAGTGTGCCAGATTTAGTTAATTTATCTTCATTAGTTTTGAGCTACCCGTTTCCGTTTGGAAACTTCTGTTTTCCGTTTCAAAACCTGATGCACCCGAATCGACGCGTCCAGGAACAATATTTTTGGATTGGCATTGCGTTCCACGTGAAACATGCAATCCGTAAACAAATCCGTCAGCGCTTCCACCTGGTCGATCTCGATGATCGGCAGCAGGTTCTGTGCCGTTTCCAGTTCTTTGGGGCGCAATCGAACCCGGGCATTACCGGTCAGTTTTAACACCATGAACTCCCGCAGAAAATGCAGGGCATATTTTAAAAAATGTTTCTGGTTTTCCCGGCCCAAACCCGCGAATTTTTCCACCCAGGTCACCATTTCCACGCCGTGCCCCTTGTAGCTCCTGCGCAGCCAGTCGAGAAACAAATTCGCGTGGTCGCTTTCTTCGTACGCCAGCATTTGCAGGGCTTCGTTGAAGTTGCCATTTGCCAGGTAAGCCACCGCTTCAGCTTGCTCAGCGGGCACATTTTTCAGCTTTTGCAGCCCCGCCACGATCGCTTCATCCGCCAGCGGATGCACGTTGATGATCTGACAGCGCGACAAAATCGTATTCAAAATCATCTCCTGCTGCTCCGCCACCAGGATGAAAATCGTATTTTCCGGCGGCTCTTCGATAATTTTCAATAAACGATTGCCTTCCTTGCCCAGGTATTCGGGCAGCCACTGAATCAAAATTTTATGCGAACCTTCAAACGTTTTGAGGCTCAGTTTTTTCACAATGCTTACACATTCTTCTTTTGTAATGTTGCCCTGCTTGTTTTCCGCGCCAATCAGTTGCAGCCACTCATTCACGTCGAGATAGGCGTTATCCAGCAGCGCCGTGCGCCATTGCCCCAGAAAATTGTCGCTCACGGCCTTTGTGCCTACCGTCGGAAAAGAGAAATGCACATCCGGATGGATGAGTTTTGCCGCCTTGCTGCATTGCCGACAAGTGCCACAGGCATCCGTCCCGGTTTTGTGATCGCAAAGTACGTACTGCGCTAGGGCCAGCGCCAATGCCAGCCCTCCGCTACCGGGCGCGCCCAGCAGCATGATGGCGTGGGGCAAGCGGTCGTTCTGTACCATTTGCCGAAGCAATTGCTTCACATTTTCCTGACCGATGACATTGTTAAAACCCATAACTGTAACGGCTGCTTTAGCTGCCTTTAGACGAATGAATTCGCCGCTACACCAACCTAGGGATTGAGCCAGTCCAGAATTTGCTCATCGAGCGGACTGACGCTGGAAGGAAGATCTTTGAAGAGGTGACCGTTTTCGTCGAGCAGGTATTTATGAAAGTTCCACCGCACTTCGCTGTCGGCTACGCCGTTTTTACTTTTTTGCGTAAGCCATTGATACACAGGGTGCGGAGAATCCCTGATTTTTATTTTAGCTGCCAGCGGAAAATCTACGCCATATCTTTGGGTGCAAAATGCTCGTATTGCTTCGTTTGTGCCTGGTTCTTGCCCGCCAAAGTCGTTCGACGGGAAACCAACTATAATTAGTTTATCGCGAAACTCCTGATAGAGCGCTTGCAATTGTTGATACTGAGGCGTAAAGCCGCATTCCGATGCGACATTGACCACCATTATTTTCTTGCCCTCAAAATCGGCAAAATTGATCTCGCTTCCTTCTATTCCTTCTACCTTGAATTGGTGTATGGAATGTTCCATTCGTTACATTTCAAAATTTCAAGGGTAAAAATAAACATTTTTTTGATAGTTGCATTGTAATATGCCGTATTGTTTGCGGGCATATCGGTTACTTTCGCAACTTTCGGTAAAAGCTTTTTGTTTTGAATGCAAAAATTAACGTGATTTTATGAGAGTTTCTGCTTTTCGCCGGGCGCATTTCAACGCTGCCCATCGCCTGCACAACCCGAAGTGGTCGGATGAGAAAAACCGCGAAGTGTTCGGTTTGTGCAATAATCCGAATTACCACGGTCATAATTACGAACTGGAAGTGAAAGTGAGTGGTGAAGTGGATCCGGAAACGGGCTATTTGATTGATCTGGGGGAGTTGAAACAGATCATTTATGAGGAAGTGGAGCAGCGCTTCGATCACAAAAACCTGAATCTCGATGTACCGGAATTCAGTAATCTGAATCCTACTGCCGAGTACATTTGCTATGTTATCTGGCAGAAACTGCGTGCCCGCCTGGAGGAAAGGTATGAGCTGCAGGTCCGGCTTTATGAAACGCCCCGAAATTTTGTGGAATACCCGGCGTAAGAATCGTTATTTGTTAGGATTGTTATTCGGGAATCAGGAATCAAAAAAGAAAGCTACCCCCAAATAACAATTAACAATTAA
>CAZFBU010000007.1:51383-52533 GCA_964517175.1 uncultured Saprospiraceae bacterium | reverse complement strand
AAAAAAGCCCCACACCGTAACACGGCAGGGGCATCTAAATACACTTCGCTAATCAATAAAATCCAATGCTAGAAGTGATCCGCCTCCACCGCGAAGCGGAGGCATGACCATTTCTTTACTCAATTGGGGAGGTGCTCCCCGAAAAAAAACAGATGATGAATTCGTATGCCTGTATTGACTATTTTTAAAATGGAACTAACCGTATTTGAAATTTTCGTTTTTCGCGGTTCGCATTTCCGATCCCGACCTATTCCCATTTCGTATAACTTATCTCATGCCCCTGCCATGATGCGCTCTTTGCCCCGCTGCCGAAAAGCCACAACACTGACCCCCAGCAATAACGCCACGTACACCAGCAAGCCCAGCAAATTTGCAGAAAAATAAGATGGCATCCGATCGGTTTGATACGCGAATGCGGGCAACCCCTCGAATGTCGCCTTCGTCACTTTTTCATCTTTGAATATCATAGGAATAAAAAATTCGCGCCACTCCTCCGCAAAGGCAACAACTTGCTCGCGATAATTATGATAATGCCGCGTGGCGGTTTGTGACAGCTCGTTGAAACCATCCTGCAACAGAATCGCCGGTGAAGCAAAGCGCCACTGGTTTACCCAGTTTTGCTGGCGTTTCAGTTGGTTTTCGTATCGGTCGAGTACAGGCTGCATTTCTTTCTCAACGATGTCCTGGGAGGCGAAGTAGCGCGTCCAGAAGCTGTTGGCGCTTTCGCTTTTGACCGCCGCCAGTTCGGGGTGATCGCGCAGGTAGCCATCCAGAATTTCGTCCTGTTTGGCTTCCACTTCTTTTTTCACCACCCGCAGGTCGTTGATCATCTGCGCCCGCGACGGCATAGGATACAGGCTATTCGCCAACTGACTGACCACCGATGGAATGAGCAGCACGAACGCAACCCACAGCGCCAGCAGCGAAACGGCGTTATTGGCAGAGGATTTGCCCAGCAAATTCACCAGAAACGCCAGCACAAACCAGAACAGCGTATAGCTCAAGCTTAGCAACAGAAATTGCCCCAGTTCCGCACCATTTGCGGATAACGAAACCCCGTTTGCCGCCAAGGCAATAACCGATGAAACAGTAATAATGACCATCAGTAGCAAAAACCGCAAGCCAGCTTTTTGAAATAGCCAGTTGAACA
>CAZFBU010000007.1:44151-51283 GCA_964517175.1 uncultured Saprospiraceae bacterium | reverse complement strand
AGTGAATCCAACAGCAGTAAAGCTGCCTGATCCCCTTCGTCCACTTCTGCCTGTACTTCGGCAATATCGGCGAGGCGCTTTTCGACTTTCTGTCTGCCATTATACGCTGCAAAAAGAAACAGCACGACCAGCAGTCCGGAAAGCAGCTGTATCCAGCGGTTGCGGAAGAGCGATTTGAGTTCGTATTTGAAATTGTATTTGAACATGAGTAAAGATTCTTTTTTAAATTGGCAAAAGATTTGGCAAATCCAAATCCGCTATACTTTCCGGGAAACGAAATAAAGCCCCAACACCGAAACGCCCAGCCACGCCAGCAGCACGGCGAGGTTACTCCAGTTGCGTTGCAAAATCTGCCCCATGTTTGCTGGTTCGTAACTAAAATCCGGAATATCTTTCCAGAGTGCCGGGTCCGCACGATACGCCCAGTCGCCATATTCAGAGTTTTCTGCCAAATCCATATTCAGTGATTCTATCATTTTCAGGCGATATTTTTCGGCGGCATCCGCAAAATCCCAGTGCATCTGGTAATCCGTTCGGGCAATGGCCATGGAAAGGAAGCGCGCTGGCAAAAAGGGCGACAGCAGAGCGGTGGCGCGATAGACATTTGTTTGTTTTTCGTGAGTTTCTTTGAGTTGCGCGTAATGTTCAAAATACACTTCTGCTTCGTGTTCTTCCCCTTTTTGCATACGGTAGCCCGCAAAATTGAACGGCAATTGATGCACGCTATCCACGCCATATTTTTCCAGGGTTTCGCGCTCAAATTTTTTTGCGGCTTCGCTCCAGGGGTCGTGCCCGTCCAAGCCTTCTTTTTTCGCTTCCGCCACGCTTGTCGCGAATGCCTGCCGGGTAGGATAAGGATAGAGCGTATCCGCCAGGTTACTTGCCGCTTTCGGCGCGCCCAGACAGGCGATGATCCAGATGGCAAGCATCGAAACCAATGCAATACCCGATTTTTTAGCTAAGGCGGAAGTGATGAGCGTCAGATTGGTAAAAATGGCATAATAAACTAAATAAACACCAAACATTATTACTAAATGAATCAAGTTAAATTCGCCGAAATCTGCTACACTTGCCAGCAAAATTGCCGCCAAGGCGAATAAAACCGTCGAGATCAGCAAAATAGGCAGGAACACGCCCCACCATTTGCCCGCCGCCAGGCTCCAGGTAGAAACGCCCTGACTTTTGAGCAGGCGCAGCGTACCGTTCTCGCGCTCGCGCGTGAAGGCATTGTAGCCCAGCAAAACGATCAGTAAGGGCAGAATAAACAGCAGAATAAAGTCCGGTGTGAGATCACCGAAACGCGCCAATCCGGTCTGATCGGCGGCCGCCATGAATTCCGCTTCGTTGCGCTTGTGGGCTTCCAGAAAAATGGAAATGCCGGCAAATTTATCCACGCCCTGGTCAATGAGCGACAGTGGATACTTGGGCTTGAAGGCATACGTGCCGTAGTGCGCCGCCGAGTGCGGATTTTTTTCATCCTGGCTCACCCAAATGTTGCGGGCATTTTCTTTGGCTTCGGCGTGCTGCTGCTGCACCGATGCGTAGTAGCTCTGGCTAACGATCACCGCCACCGCCAGCAGCGCCAGCACAATTCCCGCCGCGATGCGAAAGCGCCCCTCGCGCAGGATTTCGATAAATTCTTTTCGAGCTATTTTGGAAATCATAACTTCATGGTTTTATTGTTTCATGGATTCATTGCTTCATGGTCTCATTGAAATAAGAAAATAATGAGTCGGTGAATCAATTCATATGCTTTAAGTACAATTTCTCCAGATCGGTGTGGTTAATTTCTTCCGTCGTCATCGTTTCTACTAAGCTGCCATTTCTCATAATGCCAATGTGCGTGCCGGTTTCCTTCGCGCGGAAGAGGTCGTGCGTGGCCATGAGGGTTGCCACGCCCTGTTCGCTTAGTTTTTTCAGTAGTGCTGCGAATTCATTGCTGGCTTTAGGGTCCAGTCCGGAGGTCGGCTCGTCGAGCAGCAATGCCTTTGCCTGTTTTGCCAGCGCGATCGCGATGCCTACTTTCTGCCGCATCCCTTTGGAGTAAGTGGAGACGCGCCGACGGTGTGCTTCCTCCTGCAGCCCCGCCTCGGCGAGGAATATTTCCAACTCGCCTTGTTCGTAATTCTTTCCGGCTAATCCAGAAAAATAGTCCAGGTTTTCTAAACCCGAAAGATTCGGATACAACATCAGGTTTTCGGGAATGTACGCCAGGAATTGCTTGGTTTGCAGGGAATGCTTCATCACGTCTGCGCCGTTGATGAGCGCCTGCCCGGTAGTCGGTTCCACAAAGTTGAGAAAAATGTTGATCGTGGTGGTTTTGCCAGCGCCATTAGCCCCCAGCAGGCAAAAAATTTCGCCGGGCTGCACGCTTAGGTTCAATTGATGAACGGCCGTTGTGCCGTTGTAACTTTTGGTCAAGCCGATTGCTTCGATCATTGGATTTTAGCCATTTTTTATGCAACAATGTTGCAAATATAGCGTTCTTTTTCATAATTGCAACCATATTGTGGTTTTAAAATTATCTACAAACTTTAATGGAGATGAATTATATACTTGTTAGCTGCTTTGTACTATTTTTTTATGCCCTCCCTGGCTTGGCACAGGAGAAGGTAACCTGGCACGCGCTGTCAGATGTCGAATTTGAATTACAATACGTAAAAGAATACGACATGCGCATGATGGTGCCCATTTTTGGAGAAGGACCGCGCAGCTACGAAGGGAGAGAAGTGGTTATCACCGGCTACATCATTCCACTCGACAGCAAAATGACGATGTATGTGCTCTCTCGCTATCCCTACGCGGCCTGTTTTTTCTGTGGCGGCGCCGGGCAGGAGAGCATTGTGGAGTTGTGGCTAAAACCGGAACACGTTAAGCGTTATAAAATGGATCAACAACGGACGTTTCGGGGTATCTGGGCATTGAACGACAGCGACATCAACCATTTCAATTATATTTTGAAAGATGCGGAACCGTTTGACAAACCGGCGAAATAATGTTTTAGCATTTGCTGCCTGAGCAAGCCCATTTCGCAGCAAATGCTATGATTTCTAGGAAGCAGTAATGATGTACTGGTAAGGCAAAAGAGCATTATTGACCTGCATGTCCGTGAAGCCGGCTTCGCGCAGTTCTTCCATCACTTTTTCTTCGGTAATTTTCATTTCCACCGGTGGCCCAACGGGCGTTTCCTCCTTCCGAAAATCGATGACCACCAATTTTCCTCCGGGCTTCAGTCCACGTTTTACTTCCGCAAAATAGTCTTCGCGGTTTTCAATATGATGATAAGTATTCACGATAAGCACCAGGTCTGCTTCGCTTTCTTGCAGTTTTGACGAATCGTACGGCACTTTGCGCGTTTCTACCTGCGCTTCGGTCAGCCCTTTTTCCACTCTGCGCTCGGCAATATAATTCAGGAAGCGCTCATCTACATCCGCACAAATGACATTCGCACCAGCTTCCACCATTCTAAAACTGAAATAGCCCGTGCCGCTACCGATGTCCATGACCGTTTTGCCCTCCAGATCGCCCAAAAAAGCAATGACGCTGTCCGGCTTTTGCCACTCGGCGCGCTCGGGCGATTCGAAATTGGCGACCAATTCCTCGAAGGGGCGCTTGTTCATGTGTTCGTTGGCGTGCCCGTGATGATGGCCGTGATTTTCAGCCTGGTCTTCTTTGGTAGTTGACTGGTCGGCATTATTTTGACAAGCCCAAACAAATAGTAAACAGAATAAATAAATCAATTTTTTCATGATGTTGATATTTTTTTACTGATCCAATAGGTTATCCATCCCAAAACGATAATGCCTAATCCGATGGCGCTTTCTATAGGTTGCTCATAAATGAGGAATACCAAAATCCATAAACTCACGCCCAGAAACACCAACGGCAGCCAGGGATGAAAGGGATTTCGAAATGGTAATTCAACGCCTTTGCGACGCAATTTGATCGTACCCGCTACGCTGAGCGCGCTAAACATTTGCAGTATAAAGCCACAATACAGCAACACTTGCTCAAACGTACCCGTGACGATCATGATCAGGCTGATGACAGATTGAAACCACACCGCACGCACGGGCACCCCACTGGGATTCGTGTATTTTAAAAACCGCCATAAAGCGTAATCCTCCGCCATAACAAGGCTAACACGCGGCCCCACCCAGATCATCGCGCTGATGCTCGACAGCAAAAACAAGGCGATCGCCGTGCTTACCAGTTCGCCGCCGAGGATACCGAAAAGATTATTGGCAACAATTTGCCCGATTTCCAGTTCGCCGGTCAATTCTGAAAAGGAGGCATTTCTCAAAAAAATAAATTGCAACAGCACGTACAATACTGTGACAATGAGTGTGCCATTTATAAGTCCCTTTGGTAGATTTCTCTCCGGCGATGCAATTTCTTCCACGATGTATGCCGCCGCGTTCCAGCCGGTGTAGGAATACGTGACATACACCAGCGATACGGCAAATGCGGGTAAGAACAGTTCCGCCTGCCATTCTGCCGACCAGTCGAGCGCTTGCTGCTCTTGAGCCATCAACAAGCCCGCCAGTACAAAGCCAATGATCAGCAATAATTTCAACAACGTGACCACATTCTGAAATGCACTGCTTTGCCGAATGCTGAATGAATGTACCAACGCAGCAATTATGACGGCGATGATGGCAATAATCTTGGGCGAAATACCTAACATGCTTTGTACGTAAGCGCCCATTGCCATTGCCGCCAGCGCTACCGGTGCCGCAAAGCCCACCGTGAGCGATACCCAGCCCGACAAATAACCTGCCACCGGATGGTACAGCTCGGAAAGGAAATGATATTCGCCCCCCGAGCGCTTGTAATAAGCGCCTAATTCCGCATAGCTGAACGCGCCCCCCAACGCCACTACACCACCGATGCTCCACAACAACAAAATGCTCCACGTATTCTGAGTAGATTCCAACTGAAAACCTAAAGACGTAAACACCCCCGTTCCAATCATATTGGCTACGACCAGAGCGCCTGCACTTACCCACCCAATCTTTGTTTTTTGTATCATATTTCTACATTGATCACAGCGCTAAAGATAGATGATTGTTGGAAAAGCAGGCCGTAATCGCCGGTATAACGGTGCGAAAATAGTAAACCCTTCGCGTTTGCGCAACAATGTTGCAAAAAAAAGAGCTGCCCGTTTTTTCAGACAACTCTTTTTCAGAACATTTAAATAATGTTACTTTTTCATCATTTCTTCATCGCAAAAACGAGAAATTGCGCCTCGCTTTCACCCATATTTTTCAAGCTGTGCTGGCAGGCTTCGTGCCAATGCGCCTCTCCAGGTGTGAAGGATTTTTGCATGTTTCCTTCCTTGTCGGAAGTGTAATCTATGCTGTAATCGGACAACGAGTAAATCACCCGGTTGATGCCGCTGTGCTCCGGGATCATCTCTCCGGCAGGCAGCATGACCTTGGTCACTTTCACCGATTCATTTTCAAAAATAACTTCTGCAAAATCAGACGCAACGGCATTTACATCATTCTCTAACGCCTCTTCATCGCAAGCCGGCAGTTCCGAATCAGTACGTTCCACGACGATGAATTCCGCCGCGCCGGTACCCGTGTTTTTCGCTGCGTGCTCGCCAGCTTCGTGCCAGTGCGCATCTCCGGCCTTCCAGGTTTTTGTACCGGTTTCTTCACCTTTCGTCCATGCTATTTGGTAGTCGGTTAGCGAATAGATCGCTCTGGCGTTACCCTTATGCATGGGCTGCTCCGTGCCCGCCGGAAGCGTAATGTGCAGCACCCGCACGTAGTCATTTTCCATTGCGACCGAGGCATTATCCGGCATTGCCGTTACGATATCATCGTGTACTTTGGTTTCAGTTTCTTCCTGTGACTGCTGCTGCTGTCCGCAGGATGCGAATAGGATTAATCCCAAGGCGATAAAAGCTAGTTGTTTCATTTTTTCTTTTTGTTACAAATATAAACCGCGAAGCGATGCGTTGTAAATGAGCAAAATCAGTTGGGAGAAGTGATTTTTATCAACTGGTGCAACAATGTTGCAAAAATAAGCCCCAAATCAGGCAATATTTTTGTATATTCGTATAAATTTCAAACTACAATGACACTTCAAGTAGAACGGCAGTTATTCACCGTGGCGGAGTACCACAAAATGGCAGAAGCTGGCATTATCAAGCCGGATGATCGCGTAGAATTGATTCACGGAGAAATTTTAAAAATAAGTCCGATAAAAAGCAGACACTCGGGGCATGTCAATTTAATTGAACAACACTTGAAAAAATTGCTGGGCGATGCTGCGATTGTAAGCGTTCAAAACCCCGTAGAACTCAATACGCACAACGAACCGCTTCCGGATATTGCGGTTTTGAAACCATCACCGAATTTTTATATTGACCACCATCCTACCCCCGAAAACGTTTACTTGCTCATCGAAGTCGCCGATTCTTCGCTCGCCTTCGACCGCGAGGTGAAAATGCCGCTTTATGCCAGTGCGCAGATACCGGAAGCCTGGATTATCAATTTGCCTGAACAACGCGTGGAAGTCTATCGCAACCCGGCAAAAGGTAAGTATAAGCTGACCGAGTTGTTCTTCCCGGACGACACGCTGCCGGTGCCGGGCTTCGGGGTCCAGTTGTCGGTGCGGGATGTTTTTGGGTGAGGATGAGGTTGAGGGTTTATTTAATGGATGGGTAAGCCAATTTGGCTATACAAAGTTTAGTCAACATACTTAAAATAAAAACTAAGATTGTTATGTTTAGCAAAGAATATCCATATGTATCATCTTGGATTAGTACAACCGGTTGGATTGAAATAGGACAAGATGAATACAGTAGTAGTATGCTAAGAATAATAAATGAAGGTGGAATAGTATGGGAAGATACTGAATCAAATACGATAGAAGAATCATTAAAAAGAGCAGAAAAATATCTGAAAGACGAATTGCTCGAAGAATTTGGTTTTGAATTAGATATCGATTAGATTAAAAATTATGAGGAGAAACATGGGCTGGTCAAATCAGGATCACAAAATCAAGCATAAAGAATTCGTAAAATTATATGCAGAAAAAATGAATTGCAGTGAAGCAACTGCAGAAAAATACTTGAATGGATTTATAGAAACGCTGTATGATAATTTCAAAAAGCATA
>CAZFBU010000007.1:31695-44051 GCA_964517175.1 uncultured Saprospiraceae bacterium | reverse complement strand
GAAAAATACTTGAATGGATTTATAGAAACGCTGTATGATAATTTCAAAAAGCATAAGGCTGTAACTATAAAAAATTTTGGGAATTTCTATTTATCAAAGCGCAAGGAATCAATAGCATTCAAGTTCAATCCGTCACAGAAATTGAAAGCAATATTAGGATGGTCGTCAAATTATAAAGGGGATTTTTGAAAGCTTATGTCGCTTAACAAGCTACGACCGACAACATTCCGTTTCGCAGATTACAGTGAATGCAATTCTCATTCCTCATATTCTCACTCCCCCCGCAACTGCCATGCCAGCCGCACAAAAAAGTTGCGCCCCATCGCGATAGGATTCACGCCATTGCCGCCGCTGTGCGCGCCGCCGCCACCGCCGGTAAACGCCACATTGGTCACATCAAAGAGGTTTTTCACGCCGCCGGTCAACTGAATGCGCTGCTCCCAGAGCGACTGCGTGAGCGTGAGGTCAGACAAGGCAAAGCCATCCTGAACCGCTTGCGCCACGATCAAATCGCCGGCATCATTGGCAGTTTGGAAAAAGCGAATGAGCTTGTCGTTGTAGCGCACGAAAAATGCTGCCTGTAGCCCGATTTTTTTGAAGTGATAATTCAACTGCCCGTTCACCTCGGTCGCGAAGGTATAAGCCTCGATATCTTCGGTCTCAGAAAGCGGATTGTAACGTCCGGTGGGCGCCACGCCCAGCGCAATGTCCAGGTTTTTGAAGCCATAATTCAAGCGCACATTCCCGCCCAGCGCCCGAAAGCGATCCTGATTAAAATAGGCAAACTGCGTCGTGATGGTATCCAGCGCCGCTGCGGGCACGAGTTCGCCATCGGTTTCGACAAAATCGAACAGGCTGATCTTCTGGCGAATGTCATTGTAAAAGCCCGTCAGCGACGCCTCCAGGCGATGATCGCGCCATTGCTTGTGCATGTCCAGCGTGAGTTGCAAATTGTTCGAGGTCTCCGCCTGCAAGTCGGGATTGCCAATGATAAAATGGCTGGCATCCACGAAGTAGAAAAACAATTCCTTAATGGACGGACTGCGGAACCCTCGCGCGTAGGAAGCCCGCAACTGCCAGGCATCGTTCAAATCATATTTCAGATGGAAAGACGGCACCACCGGCGCATCGAAGCGGGTGTTGTAGGCAGCGCGCGCGCCCAACTGCAACTGCAACGCCTCCATCGGCTGGTATTGCAAAGTGGCGAATGCTGCGTAATCCCCAATTTCGCTGAATTGCGCGCGCTCAGCTTCCGGATCAGCTAAGCGCCGTCCGTAGCCATTTTCGTAGTTAATGTCCAACCCCAATTGCACGTTCCAGCGACTATCGGCGAACTGGCTCGCCAGCACCGGACGGAACACCAGCGCATTGTACCTGGTCGTATCCTGCTGCCCGGGCACTTCGCTCTCGGCGCTTTCCTCCAGTTCCACGCGGAAGGTATTCTTCTGCCGACGAAAAGTATTGTACCCGGCGGTGACGTTCCAATGCCAGTTTTGCAAAAACCTGCCTTCGTAATGCAAAGACTGATCCATGCGGCGCGTGCGATAAAAATCGTCGAAAGCGTAAGGTCTGAACTGCGGTCGGCGAATAGCGCCCAGGTTGGTGATTTCTTCATCGAAAAGAGAAGCCGTGTAGCTCAGCTTGCGATCTTCGCCCAAATCGTAGCGCAGCACCCCACTCAAAAACCACTGATCCTTCGGATTCCACTGAAACGTGCGGTTCGCGGTTTCCGCCTGCGGTTCTATCGCATTGAAACCATTGAAGGAATTGTAGCCGCCATCCAGCCGCAGCAGCAACTGGTCGCTCAGGCGTGCCCCGGCTTGCCCGTTCAGCATCAGCCCGCCAACGCTTTCCCACTGGCTGGTGATGCGCGCTTCGTAACGATGAAGTTGCGATTTTTTAGTAATCAAATTGATCACACCGCCCAGCGCATTCGTACCATAATACACCGACATCGGACCTTCGATCATCTCCACGCGCTCCACATTGCTGAGGTTGATCTGGCTCAGGTCAATGTCGTCCCCCACCCTGCCGATTACCGGCACGCCGTCAATCATGATTTTCACATTCTGACCGCTCACGCCCTGCAAACTCAGGCTGCTGCCCAAAATCAAATCCTGCGAAATGCGAATGTTCAACTCCTGATTGAGCAGTTGCTCCAGCGTGATCGCGCCGCGCTGCTCGATCACCTCCCGCTTGATGGTGCGGATTTTGTGCAGGGCATTGCGGCTGTCGGTCGGGGCGTACTGCGCCGTCACCACGATGTCATCCAGGTTGAGGTACATGCTGATGGAATCGGCACGGTTCGTTTGGGCAATACTAACCCCACACAGCAGCGCCAGGCTACAAACGATGATCCACCTTGTTATTTTCCGCATAACTACTTTTCTTGGTCTTTAAATTCACAGATTTTGCTCATGTTTTTCGGTACAATACGTCCGAAAATCCATTGATACCGGGCACAAATCCTCGAAGACTTGACCCTACGAAAAATCAGTTCTTCGCTGCCTGAGCGTCCAGAATCAGGACAGCCCGCGTCAGCAAATCATTTAGCTCCAAAAGTTCCTGATAACAAAAAAGCAATTGAAAATTGGGCATGGGCGTATCAATGCGAATCTCCTTCACATTCGATGCCGTTCGCTTTCGCCATGTCCTTTTGTAGCGTTGAACCAACTGACAAAAAGACCGCAATTCGCCCTCGTACTGAGAAAGCGAAAGATTGCCAAAGGCAACATTGAAACAACCGCAATGCCGACATCGGGTTACAAAGCCATTTTCATTTCTTGCCAAAACTTCGTATTTGCACATAAGTTCCTTATTTTTAAACCAACTCCGCTACCAAATCCCGCCACTCCTGCAACTCCGGAATGCCCGGCTTGCGCTTGCCAAAGCAATACACGATCAAATCGCCATTCGCATCAAACACTTCAATCCCCGTCACAATACCATCTTTCGTTGGCTTGCGCGTTTCCCAAATTTCGGCGATGCCATCGAGATTCAGGTGCAAATTGAACTCCGGATCCATCACATTGATCCAGCCTTCCATCGGCACGATTTTTTTCACCTCGCCGGTATGAATCTGAATGCAACCCTCATTCCCCACAAAAACCATGATCGGCAGCGCCCGCTCGGAAGCGAGATGTAGCATTTGTACCATCGCATCATTCGACAACCTTCGCGTGTAGCCCGCCGGCGCCAGTCGCATCGCCTGCGTGCGCGCTACTTCGTGCGCTTTCAACATGCCGAAGAAATCGTGTGTATCCTGCAGGTTGATCCAATCCTGCTGGAATGCCGCCACGTCAATGTCGCTATCGGGCTTCGGCTCGCTGCGCTCCACCGGAGTTGTGTTCACCACCGTCGGCGTTTCCTGATCTTCGGCACGGTACTTCTCCACGATTTTGTTAAATGCCTCCGGCTCGGACTTCGGTGTGATGTAAACTTTGTGAATCGCCTTGCCCCGGTCGTTGAAAAACTGAAAACTGTACAAAGTGCGCTTGCCGGATTCCACCTTCGCGGCGTAAGCATGCTGCCACTGGCTCATGAAAAAGCGCAGGTCAATGTCGGGGTTCACCGCCACACCCATGTTGCCATCCTTCATAAAGCCCAGATTGTCATAAACGCCTTTGCGCTCGTGCACGGCGTATTCGTTGCGCGTCAGCGCCATCACGTAGCCGAGTTGCTTCATGTCTTTGAGCATGTCCTTGCAATCACCTGCGAGGCGCACCACGCCATCGCCCAGGCGCAGTTCGAGGAGTTCCAGTTCGCTCACGCCCAGTTCTTCAGCGGCGTTGCGTATGCGCAATTTCGGCTGCGCCTGCTTCAGTTGCCCGTAGCGCTCCCGGAGGGTTAATGTTTCTGCTGTCATTTTCTATCATTTTGTTTAATCAAATATTTTTCTTTTTGGGCGTGTCCCCGAATCGCACATCCGTAGCGCTCGCTACGCCTCGCGCACGGCTGATGCGGTCGGGGTCGGGCTGTCCGTTCCAGCCTCGCTTACAGCGCGGCGTCCACTGCCATCCCTCACGCGACGAAACGTTGCTATGTCCAGCCATTCGTCCTGACGACTGCATGCCCGTTTTTCAAATCAGCCGCCACACCAACATTGCCCAGCGCCACCACCTGCGGGCAGTTGCACACCGGATGTGAGCTGACGAGGGTTTGTATTCCAAAAACTTCAAAAATCGTTTCCGGCACAAAGACTTTCTCCGGTGCACCGCTCTCGATTACCTCGCCCTGCTTCAGCATAATGACGCGATCGGCATACTGCGCTGCCAGGTTCATATCGTGAATGATAACCAATACGCCCAGCTTCAGCTTTTGGGTCAGGTTTTTTACCAAATCCAGCAAATGATGCTGCTGCGCAATGTCGAGGCTGGACACTGGTTCGTCCAGCAATAAATACTTCGTTTCCGTACTTTCCGGCTCGTAAATCTGCGCCAGCACCCGCGCCAGATGCACGCGCTGCTGCTCGCCCCCGGAGAGTGTGAGTAAATTGCGCTCGACAAATGCGGAGAGTTGCACTTGTCCCAAAGCCCAGCGCGCGATTTGCTCCCCTTGTCGTTTGCTCTCGTGGCGATGAAAAGCAAAGCGCCCCAACTGCACCACTTCCAGCGCCGACATGGGGAAAGATAATTGCACGGATTGCGACAATACGCCGCGCACTTGTGCCAACTCCTCATTTCGCCATTGCTCCAGCATTTTCCGATTGATGCGAACGTGCCCGGTACCTGGTTGCAAAGCGCCCGCCAGCACTTTCAGCAAAGTGGATTTGCCCGCGCCATTGGCGCCGACGAGCGCGACGACTTCTCCGGCATGGGTTTTCAGGCTGACGTCGCGCAGCAGGCTTTTGCCTTTTATCTGGAATGATATGTCTTTAGCTTCAAGCATTTTTTATCGGTGTATCGGTTGTCGGTGTATCGGCACAGCCGGAAATCATAAACAATCATTTTTATCAAAAAAATCAGTGTACTATATCGGTGTGTTCACGGTATATCGGTTCACGGTTTAAAAATGAATCGCCATACGCCCCCGGCTTCGCAATAACAACCACAGGAAAAACGGACTCCCGATCAGTGCAGTCAGCACGCCGATGGGCAATTCCGCCGGTGCGATCGCCGTGCGCGCCACGCTATCCGCAATCACGAGCAAAGTACCGCCGAGCAATGCCGATGCCGGTAGCAGCCAGTGATGATCCGTGCCGCGCGTCAGCCGGAGCAGGTGCGGAACGACCAGCCCTACAAAGCCGATCATGCCGCAAAAAACCACACTGGCACCAACACCCAGCGCCGTACAAATGACGACGATGCGTTTGGTTCGTTCGATCGGCAAGCCAATAAAAGCCGCTTCCTGCTCTCCCAGCAGGAAGAGGTTTAGCGCCCGCGCCTGCCAAAAAAGCACCAGCAGCACACCGATGGCAATGGGCAGAAGCACGCTGACTGCCTGCCAGCTTGCGCTACCCAGGCTACCCAGCGTCCAGAAAGTGATGTCGCGCAGTTGTTCTTCATTGGAAAAATAGGTAAACAAGCCCGTCACCGCCCCCGCTAACGCGCCAATCGCCACGCCTGCGAGCAGCATGGTCGTAACGTAAGTTTTGTTGCCAAAAGTCGCCAACCGATAGACAATCCAGGTCGTAAATAAACTGCCCAGAAAACCCAGAATGGTTAGCGTAAAATAATTCACATAAGCGCTCATCGCCACCGTCAGTTGATTGGATAATACAATCCCAGCCACCGTAAACAGCATGGCGCCGCTGGTCACGCCCACCAGCCCGGGATCCGCCAGCGGATTGCGGAAAAGCGCTTGCAAAGCTGCCCCCGAAACTGCCAGCATAGCGCCAACGGCTAATGCCAGCACCACCCGTGGCAAACGAATATGCCACAGCACGTAAGCTGCCGTAGATGATGCATCAGCTTCAGTGGGTCCGAATGTTGTCGGCAGCAATTGCACCGCTTCCTGCCAACTGATAGCGTAAGCCCCAAAAAAAAGGGAAGCTATTGCAACGAGAAGGGCTACAATAGCTAACCCGGTGATAGAGAATACAGCAGCGATAACGCGGGGGCGTCTGCGCCGCTGCACTCCGGGAACTGATATATTGGTGGATTGAACCATCGTTTTTACGAGTTTTTCGGCGGTTGCAGGCTTTTCGCCAATTCCAGAGCTGCCTCAACGGCACGCGGACCAAAGCCTAGCAGGTAATGCCCATCCATAGTGATGATGCGCCGGTTTTGCCCGGCGGGTGTTTGGTGCATCCCCGGGATCGCGAGTAGTTCCTCCACACCATTCAAGCTACGCAATCCACTTTCAAACATCAGAATAACGTCGGGTTGTGCCTGCAGCAAACCCTCGGTGGACAATGCTTTGAAATCCGAAAATTCGGTGACGGCATTTTGTCCGCCGGCAGCCTCAATCATCGCCTCGGCGGAGGTGTTTTTACCGGCAACCATGAGATTGCCCTTACCCCGGGCGTAAATGAACAGCACCCGCGGGCGCTGGCTCCCATTCGCGACAAGCGAGGCTAGCTGCGTCTGTTCGGCTTTAATTTTTTCAGACAAGGCTGCTAATTTCTCTTCGGGATCGCCCAGTTTTTCGGCAATCGCCGTCGCCATTTGCAAGGGGGCATCCATGGTATTGGGTTTGTCAATGAAGACAATTTCAATACCCGACTGCTCCAACTGTTTTAGCGCCGCGCTTTCTTTTTCGCTCGCTTCCGCAATGATGACATCCGGCGACAAGCCCAGCACGCCTTCTGCATTCAATTGGCTGATGTGCCCGAGTTGGGTTAAATTTTTGACTTCTACCGGATACGTGCTCGTTCGGTCCACGCCGACGATCTTATCACCATGCCCCAGCGCGTAGAGCGTTTCGGTGATGGCCCCGCTGAGCGAAACGATGCGCTCGTAACCGAGGGAAGAAGAATTAGCCTGCTGCGAAGCTGTTTCTTCACAAGCCCAAAACAACCAGCAGCAAGCCATCCAAATTACCATTCGATAGGAAAAAAATCTGTGTACAAGTGTGTTCATTTTTTACTTTTGCATCATTTTTAAAGTAATTACATCCGGGCCGTTAGCGATGCTGAGCAGGTACATGCCTTGCGGCAAATTGAGCCGGGGAAGATTGAGAATGTTCAAGCCTTCATTGCCGGGCACACCATTGGTTTGCCAAACGATTCTGCCACTCAGATCGATGAGGCGCATTTCCAGATTGTTTTGATTTTGCTTCAGGGTGAAAGCAATGGTGGCTTGGTCCACCACCGGATTCGGATACACGGAGGCTTCCGCGAAATTGCTCTGACGGTTTTGCACCGAAGATAGCACGCCCAACTCTGTTTTTTCAAAGGTGCTGATACCGGTAGAACTGCCTTCAAAATCAACAAAAACGAGTTTGTAAATCAGATTGTCCGAAGTTTTGACAAAATACGCCCGGTCGTCGGGGATGACCCAGCCGGCGGCAAAGTTGAATGATTTCCAATCGTAGCCAATCGCATCGAGTTGCGTGGTGAAGCTATCCACATAGGCGGTATAATCCACCGTTGTGGGATCGACGCCGGTTGCCTGCGCCACTTCGACGCCGGGCGCGGAGAGCACACCAGTCACCGGGTAGTCTAGCAAATTGCCCGTGCCGTCGTCCAATTTAGTGTAATAGCGGCAAAACAACAGGTCGAAAGCGCCAACCGAGGGAAGGGTTTCACCGGTTGAAAAAGAAAAAAGTGCAATCGGGGCATCGGGAAAGTCTGCCTTGCGGATGCCGACGGATTGTTCATCCGTGCCGTCGAGGTTGGCATATTTCAAACTATAAGCGCCCTGCGCAAAGCTTTCGATTATGAATTTTTTGTACGTGCCGTTCCGCAGTTCGACTGCAAATACGCGCGTGCCGGTGAGGGTATGGTTGGTCACGTTGTAGCGCCCCCAGCCCAGATCAAAGGGATCAGCGGGATTGGCAAGGTTGTTGAGCGCGCCATTATCCCAGCCCGACTCATTGTTATAAAGCCGAGTTCCGATGGAAAAAGTGTCAATCACTTCCGAAAAATCGGATGCATCGGTCAGGAACAGTTTCAGCTCCGGCGCGGGCATTCCGGTCACAGAGGTTGTAGATTCGTTGATTGAAATCCCGACGTCGGTTTGTCCAATGGCGGAGAATGCCAGGTCCCAATCTTCATTGGCGATCTGCAGCATGTTGTCGTCGCTGAGGCGATAGTAAGTCTGCTGTCCGTAGCCCGCACCTATAGCCACCTGCACAAAGTCCTGAGCAGTGAGGACAAGGCTGCCAACCATCATAAAACAAAGGGTAAGTATAGTTTTAATCATTTTTACTGTTTTTATTTAGACAAATTCTAAACACAAAAGTAGAAGTATTGCGACTTGATTGCAATACCGAATGTTGGTATGAAATTAGGTAGGTAAAATTAGGTACGCACTTGCCGAAGATTAGGGATATCCGGTTGAAACATCGTAGCGGTGCCCCGCCAACTCGTTCGCAATGGGCACCCGGGTTCTTATCCGTCCGGTGCTTGAAAGAACGCACAAATGCACTGGCATCGGCATAATCGAGCGGGTAGTTGATTTCTTTAACGCGAAGTTTTTTTTTTGCGGCGCAGGTGATCTTCGGCGAGTTGACAGCGCAACTCGTCCATTCCCATCTGGTAGGTGTAGCTTTCTTTTTAATTTTGCATTGCACCGGAACAGGATCTTCTGCCAAATAAACGCAGCGCAGCGGGCGTGAGGCGAGGCGAAGCAATAACTTTGAACATTTTACGCAAAGCTGAAATAACTTCACTTTGCGTGAAATGCCCTACAAAATACTGGTTTCCCGGTTTTGCGAGTTAATTGCCCGCTCGAAAATTTCCAGCATTTTCTTGGCGATGCCCGTCCAGCCGAAGTTGCGCCGCGCAAAACGTGCGCCTTCCACCGAAAGCTCGGTGCGCAGATACGGATGGATGATCGGTAGCGCCATCATGGCGCCAAATTCCCGCGGTCGGAACGGATCGGCGTAGAGCGCCTGCTTACCGAATTTGATGAGTTCAAACAACCCACCGTGCACCGTGATAACCGAAGGCGTACCGCAAGCCATTGCCTCGATTGCCACCATGCCAAAAGGCTCGTAGCGTGAAGGCATGGCAAAGACATGCGCCGAGCGGTAAAAATTGGACAAATCCTCATCCGGAACGTACTCCTGCCACTTGATCTTATCGGCGAAGCCGTGCTCCTGTGCCATTTTCTTAAGGTTTTCGACGCCTTCCTGATCCTGCTTGTTGTTGCCGCCGCCAACCGCTGCAATTAAACGAGAATCGGGCGCCAATTCGAAGAACGTTGGTAATGCATTGAATAACAGGTCATAGCCTTTATTGTGCGCCATTCTGCCCAGCGTCAGCAAGTCGTGTTCCTGGAAGCCATATTTCTCGCGGAGCTTGCGCACTTCGCCGGAAGGCAGGGGAAAAAAGCGGTTTTCATCAATGCCGGGCGGCACCATGATGCAGGCGCGCTCCAGCACATCGTATTCTTTGGTGAGCAATTCTACCTGCGGAATGGTAGTGGCAATCACCCGGTTGCACATTTGATACACAAAATATTCCTTGCGAATGCGTTCTTTGAAGCGGTATTTCTGCTCCATTTCCGCTTCGCTCATGTCGGCGCCCATGCTTTGCTCTTTCCACCAGCCCAGCGAGTGCGGCGTGTGCACGTGTGGAATGCTGAGTTCTTCGGCAATTTTCTGGCCGGCCCAACCGGCATCCCAGTAGTGCGAATAGACGATATCGTATTGCTTGCCTTCGCGCTTGATGGCAGCGAGGGTATTGGTCACGAATTGGGTCAAGTGATCGTGCATATCTTCTTTGCGGATAAACTCCTTGCCGCCGAAAGGAATGCGCCAGACCCGATAATTTTCATTCACATCATCGTACTCGGGCTGATCTTCAAAACGCCGGGTGACCAAATCAACGCGCTTGCCCAGGCGGCTGAAGCGATTGGCGAGTTCCAGCACATAGACGACTTGCCCGCCGGTGTCGGGTTTGCCTAATTCCGGCTCTGCGCCAACATAACCATGTACCGAGATCATTAAAATAGAATCCATAATGTTAAGTGTTTTTTCCGTTTACAATTTTCAGGCGATGACACGAAAGGATGTACTGAGCCGCCGACCAGGCCTGGAACATTTTGCCCATCGGGCGGCCGGTTTTGCCGTGCGCCCATTCGTTGAATTCCCATTCGTACTGCATGCCAAGTTTGTTGAGGTGTGCCAGTTTGCACAATTCCTTTATGGCGGTATCCACCAGTCCAAGCTTGTACAAAAAACGCACCCAGGTAGCCCCAACGAACGGCCAGATGCCACCGTTGTGATAATGGTGCGGCAGGTTCAGCAGATTCACAGTGTAGTAAGATCGCCAATCGGGATCGCCGGGCGTGATTGCCGGGTACAAATTCCGCACCGGAAAGGGATCACTAGCGCCAATACCCCAGATAAAGCGGCAGGCTTGCTCGGCTTTTTCCGTATCAATCACATCATACAAATACGCCAGCACATTGCCATAGATATCGCATCGCCAACTGAAATCGAATGGTGTAACCTGTGCAATTAAATAGCGTGCATCGCCCAGAGAATATTGCGATTCGGCAAAAGAAACCGACTCAAAAAGTTTTTGCTTGGTGGAGGGCCAAAAGTTCAGATTGATCTCTTTTTTAATCACCTGCGACCAGCGGATGTAATCGCCCGCCTGATTGTCACGACCCACCATTTCCAGCATCCTGCCGAAGCAGATATTCGTGCGATACCAGAGTACTTCGTCGTACAGAATGTTGTAGCTCATACCCAGCAGATCGGTCCAGTCGCCGGCTTCCGGTATTTCCAGCAGTGCGTCGTTGTTGCCATCGTGCGCACTCAGCCAATCCATGATGCGTTGCAGTGTATCGAGATGCTCGCGCAAGTAGTCGAGATCGCGGGTCGTCTTGATGTATTTGTAAAAAGCAATAACCAACCACATGCCGCTGTCGATAGAGCAAATGCCCCCCACCCCGGAGTAGTCGGGCGTGTTGTCATCGATGCGAACATTGGAAGGCACCTGCCCGCTCGGCGATACGTGGCTGAGCAGCGTATTAAAAGTGGCAATCTGGCAATTGCGGATTTCCTCATCTTTTTTCGTGAGCGGAATCGTTCCGACGATGGTGATAGCGCCATCGCGCGCCCACACGCTGCGGTAGTTGACGTCCGTGCCCAGCGACTGATTGTGCGACAGGGAGCAAGCCGAAAATCCCAGCGGTGTGATGTTGTACTTCAATGCTTCGATCGCCTTTTCATAACCCTCCAGAATAAAGTCAATATCTTCCTGGCTGATGTCGCCCATATCTTCTTCATCAAGAAATTCGATCAGTTCATTCTTGCCCTCGGGCTCCATGCGTTCGCCGGGTTTTATCTGAAGGGGCGTTTCTTCCTCCAGTACTTTGTAAAACTGCAAACCCTCAATCAACCCTTCGCTGAATTCGGACTCAGCATGATACACATCCATGTGTTTGGTAAACTGGTACAGTTCCTGCTGGGCATTACCCACGACGATGCCGCGTACACCACTCAGCGCAAACATGGTATTATCATTGCCGCTGTCGCCTGCCACCAGCACGTGCTCCGCCGGAATGCCAAGATGCCGGAGCAGCCAGTTGAGCGCATTGCCTTTATTCGCCCATTTGGGCAATATATCCAGAAATTTATTGCTCGAATAAATGATGTTCACCTCCAGTTCGGTTTCCCCGAAAAGTTGCTCAATGTGCCGGATATCCTCGGGCGCAGCATTTTCAAAGAAATAACTCTGCTTGTAAGCATGCTGAAAATGAGCCGGTTGCTTTTCGATGGCAAACGGAAGTTGCCCCACGATCTGCTGCACGCGATGGATGTCCCAGCCTTCTTCCAGTATTTCGGAGAATGCCTTCACCACCCTTTTAGTCTGTACATCGTAGATGTTCGTACCTACGCCGCTGATGACGTAATGCGGCTTGGGCAATACGTTGTCTTTTATCAGTTCGAGTGTGTCGTCAAGCAGGCGACCGGTATTGTAGCAGAGCAGTGGCCGGTTTTCTCTGGGGCTGTTGAGCCAGTACTCGCCGAACCTGCCGTCCAGCGATTGTTCGTTGATAAGGGTGTTATCAATGTCAAGAGAAAGAAGTTTTATTTCCATATTTTCGTTTCGTTCCTTACTATAAAGGACGAAATGAAGCGGATTATGTTTAATTGTGATTGAAAATACCTGCTTTTTTGCTAAAAAACCACGAAACTGGCATTGCTCGCAAAACGGAAAGCACCGCCGAATCGAAGATACATTTAGGTATCTCCACAGATACGATTACTTATCTCGCCAGATACCATTTAGTATCTCC
>CAZFBU010000007.1:0-31595 GCA_964517175.1 uncultured Saprospiraceae bacterium | reverse complement strand
TAGGTATCTCCACAGATACGATTACTTATCTCGCCAGATACCATTTAGTATCTCCGTAGATATATTTGGGTATCTCCACAGATATATTTGGGTATCTCCTGAGATGTATTTTGTATCTCTATAGATACAGTTACTTATCTCGTTAGATACCATTTAGTATCTCCGTAGATACAAGCAGGTATCTAAAGAGATACACTTGGGTATCTCGTGAGATGTATTTTGTATCTTCACAGATACCATTACTTATCTTGCCAGATACTGTTTAGTATCACCATAGATATAATAGATATCTTTGTTGATACAATTCATATTCTGCGCTGATGGGAAATGTAGCTGGCTGGATGGTGGGGGGGGTTGGAGATGATGTAAGTATTCTATTTTTTTGTTATCAATTTGAGCCGGTCGATACGACGAAAATGTTTTTCATTTAAAGTAGCGATTTCTATGTCATTTACACGTGCAGTTGCTGCAATTGCAATGTCAGCAAAGTCAATTAGTTGGTTTTGTCTTTTAAGTTCTTTTTGAATAATTGCTGCTTCATCCGCTGCTGCTTCATCAAATGCAAAAACTTCAAGATTGGCTAATAGGTGTTGCCAGAAATCTTTCTGCTTTGAAGAATTTCCGACCATGATTTCGTATTTGGTAATGGTAGAAATGGCTATTGGGTTGTACTTGCCTGCCAGTTCATAAAAGAAAGTTCTT
This sequence comes from uncultured Saprospiraceae bacterium, assembly GCA_964517175.1. Taxonomy (GTDB): domain Bacteria; phylum Bacteroidota; class Bacteroidia; order Chitinophagales; family Saprospiraceae; genus JADJNW01. The sequence goes on along the minus strand of CAZFBU010000007.1, from coordinate 30,893 downwards.
TCCTTTTGTGACTTACGAAAATAATCTATCAATACAGATGTATCAATCAATAACATTAACCCCGACTTTATTAAGTTGTTTTCGTGCAGCTAAAAAATTCTGATATTCTTCATCGCTCCAAGTGGGACCTTCTAGAAGTAGTTGTTGTAGTTCATTCCCTTCTTCTTCCTCCACAACTTCTTTGTGTACGACTTCCAATAATTGCTTCTTCTCTTCCAGCGATAACTGCCGGATGAATTGTAAGAGTTGTTCGAATTTTAATTCTACGCTGATTTTCATGGCATTAGCTTAAATATATTCAGATTAAGGAACAAAAACCTAGCGTTGATAGTTCCGAAAGGTGATTGTAAAGCATCATACTAATTAACCTCCACGCCCTCCAACAACACCTCCAAAATCTGCTTTGCAGCCTTCGCGATCTTTGTACCCGGTCCAAATACCCCCGCTACGCCCTGCTGGTACAGGAAGTCGTAATCCTGCTGCGGAATAACGCCACCGACCACCACGAAAATATCATCGCGCCCCAGCTCGCGCAAGGCGGCGATGGTTTGAGGCACAAGGGTTTTGTGCCCAGCGGCAAGGGAAGAGACACCGAGGATATGCACGTCGTTTTCGGCAGCCTGGCGGGCCGCTTCGGCGGGTGTTTGGAAAAGCGGCCCCACATCCACATCAAAGCCGAGATCAGCGAAGCTGGTGGCGATGACCTTCGCACCGCGGTCGTGCCCGTCCTGCCCGAGCTTGGCAACCATGATGCGCGGACGGCGACCTTCGGCTTCTGCAAATTTATCGGCGAGTGCTTGCGCTGCTTTGAAGTCAGGATCAACCTTCGACTCACTGGCGTAAACGCCGGAAATGGTGCGGGTTGTAGCGGTAAAGCGACCAAAGGCACGCTCCATCGCGTAGGAAATTTCGCCCAGCGTAGCCCGAAGGCGTGCGGCTTGCACCGCGAGGTCAAGCAAATTTCCTTCGCCACTTTGAGCGCATTGGTACAAAGCTTCTAAGGCTTGTTGCACGGCGGCTTCGTCGCGTTTGGCTTTTACTTCGTTGATGCGTTTGATTTGTGATTCGCGCACGGCGGCGTTATCAACATCTAAAATATCAATTTGCGTATCTTCTTCAATTTGAAAAATATTGACACCGACAATTTGGTCTTTTCCACTGTCGATGCGGGCTTGCTTGCGCGCGGCGGCTTCTTCGATGCGCATTTTGGGCAATCCATCCTCGATGGCTTTCGCCATGCCGCCGAGTTCTTCCACTTCCTGCATCAGTTCCCAGGCACGTTTCGCCAGTTGATCGGTCAAATATTCAACATAATACGAGCCGCCCCAGGGATCAATTGCTTTGGTAATATCGGTTTCGTTTTGCAAATAAATCTGCGTATCGCGGGCAATTTTCGCCGAGAAATCTGTCGGCAGTGCGATGGCTTCGTCCAGCGAATTGGTGTGCAAAGACTGCGTGCCACCTAGTACGGCAGCAAGACCTTCGATGCAGGTTCGGGCAATATTATTGAACGGATCTTGCTCGGTCAGGCTCCAGCCGGAAGTTTGGCAGTGGGTGCGCAGCGCCATGGATTTGGCATTTTTCGGATCAAATTGCCGGACAATTTTTGCCCAAAGCATCCGGGCAGCACGCATTTTGGCAATTTCCATAAAATGATTCATGCCAATTCCCCAAAAGAAGGAAACCCGCGGGGCGAAGTCGTCGATATGTAAACCTACTTTCATACCTGCTCGCAAATACTCTAAACCATCCGCCAGGGTGTACGCCAGCTCAATATCGGCGGGCGCGCCCGCTTCGTGCATGTGATAACCACTGATGGAAATGGAATTGAATTTTGGCATGTATTTCGCCGTGTAGGCAAAAATATCAGCAATGATGCGCATGCTCGGAATCGGTGGATAGATATAGGTATTGCGCACCATGAATTCTTTGAGAATGTCATTTTGAATCGTGCCGCTGAGTTGTTCCGGCGTCATGCCCTGCTCTTCCGCAGCGATGATGTAAAACGCCATGACCGGGATCACTGCGCCATTCATCGTCATCGAAACCGACATTTGATCCAACGGAATCTGGTCGAACAGGATTTTCATATCTTCTACGGTGTCAATGGCAACGCCCGCTTTGCCGACATCGCCCTGCACGCGCTCGTGGTCAGAATCGTAGCCGCGGTGGGTCGCCAGATCAAACGCAACCGACAAGCCCTTCTGCCCCTGCGCCAGATTTCGACGATAGAAAGCATTGCTCTCCTCGGCGGTGGAAAAGCCTGCATACTGGCGGATCGTCCAGGGGCGGGAAGTGTACATGGTGCTGTACGGTCCGCGCAGGTAAGGCGGAATGCCTGCGGCGAAGCTCAGGTGCTCTAGCTGTTTGACATCTTCAGGAGTGAAGATTGGTTTGACGTCGATTTTCTCCGGTGTGTGCCAGGGCTCGGCTTCCAACCCGGGAAGTTCGCCAATCTTTCGATTCAGTTTTATATTGCTAAAGTCAGGACGTTTCATATTAGAATTGCAGGTTGTTGATTGCTGATTATTTGAATACCGATAGATATGGTAAAAATGGCAAAAGTTTGGCATTTGCGCAAATGATGTTTGTCAGTAAACGATTGGAAGATGAAATTGATTAATAGTGCCTCGGGTACTAAATCTTTGACACCCCAAGTTTCGTTCTTTTGCAGCTACTCTTCGTTGAAGAACCCCTTTTTTAGCTACGGCTAAAGTCGTGAACCTTCGCCTTGATTAGCCACAAAATAACTTCAACTTAAGTATCAGAGACTTAATTCTCGAGGCACTAGCTACTTTATTCGTAAATTGAGCAAGTATTTTTAACCCAAAACTGATCCAACATCTATGAAAACCTTACCCATTGCAGGCATTATGCTTCTGGCGGGCATATTTTCCGCTTGTTCTGATAAAACCAATAGTGCCGATTCCGATACAGGCATACCCAATATGTCTGGTTTTGCAGCACACGCCATCGAAGTGCGAACGATTGGCGGCGAGGCAAAATTTTTTAATAAAAAAGCAAATAGCATTTTCACGCCTCGAGGCGTCAATTATTTTTACATTATTTCGACGAGCAAAGGCCTGCGCGATTGCTTTTTTCAACCTGGTACATTCAATGCCACTCGTGTGCGGAATGATTTTGCAAAGCTCCGCGTCGAAGGCTTTAATACAGTGCGTATTTTTTTGGATACCTGTAGCGATGTGCCAGGCGGTCTTACAGGCAGTGGTTTAGCCGGTTTGAATCCTGCTTACATTGAAAATATTGCCAAAACGATGGCAATTGCAGCAGAAGAAAACATTTATCTCATACTAACATCTAATGATTTGCCCGCTGGCAGTGATTATTGGACGGCAATAGATGCAGCTGTCGGCGTGCAATTTGCTCCGTATCGCAATTCCCAAATGCTATCGCCAGCCGGTGTGGAAGCCTCTCGGCGGTATTGGAATGATCTGCTGAGTGCTCTGGCCGACGCGAATGCCAATTTTGAATCCGTATTAGCCTGGTCTTTGTACAATGAACAATGGTATTTTAATAACGAGCCTCCATTTTCACTAAATAGTGGCATGGTTTCAACTGCAAATGGCGAGACATATAACATGGCTAAAGCAGCAGATAAACGCCAAATGGCAGTGGATGGTATGATTTTTTACATTGACCGGATGCGCGAAATTATTGATCGCTATGATCCGAACGCATTGGTGACGATGGGCTTTTTTGAACCCAATTATCCGAATCCACTACGCCCCGGCGATTTTCGGTACGTGGAAACAGCTCCTTTATTGAACAGCGCAAATCTCGATTTTTTTGATTTTCACAGCTATCCTGGCGTTGAGCGATTGGAACCCATTAATGAAAACTTTGGCGCTATCGGTTTTTCGGCGAAGCCGATCATTATGGGCGAAGTGGGCGCATTTATTGATCGCTACGCTGATGTAGAACGAGCGGCAGAAGCAGTGCAGGGCTGGATTGCAGCGTCTTGCCAACATGGATACGATGGCTGGCTGTACTGGGGACTGTACCGCGCACCAATCGCCATTGGCGATGCTACCTGGGCTTTTCTCGATCCCGGCAATGATATGATGGAGCGTTTATCGGCTAAGTCAGCACCTGACCTCTGCGATGCGTCGCTTTTACCACCTAAAAATTTAGCATTAAATAAAAATACACGAGCCTCTCAATCTTTATCAGATGAGCCACCCGCCAACGCAGTTGATGGCAATCGAGAAACCATTTGGAGCGCCGGTGATCACCCTACGCACTGGATTGAAGTAGATATGGGAACGCCGCAGTCTGTTCGCCGCATTGATCTGGTGATTTCACAATTTCCGGCTGGTGTTACAACCCACCAAATTCAGGTTCGTGGCAATACCGGAGCATTTCAGACGGTGAAAACATTTGTGGGAAACACGGAGGATAGCCAAACGTTAACATATGAATCATCAACCCCACTTGATGATGTGCGCTTTATCCGCATTCGGACAACGCAAAGCCCATCCTGGGTGGCTTGGCGCGAAATAGAAATTTACTAATTTTCTCAAGGTTCAACTAGCTTAGGTCGAGTTTTTTCATCAAGTTTCTCCATTTCGTTCAAGTGTCAGTTTTACGTTTGCTATTGCTGCAAGGATAAAAAATACGAAAAAGTTATGCTCGTTCTGCTTTGAGCTTTCGTTGGTTTTTTTCTTCATAGTAGCCGACAACGTTCAAGTATAAACATAACGCGGGACTTCGAAGCACTTCACTATCCGTTTGCTGATATGGTCGTCCATTCGATCGCATCAGGCTGGCGGGTCGTCATTATTAACTAATAAATTACTCCAGTTTTTCTATTTCTCCAATAGCCTTACGGGTACATTGCATAATCATATCATGTAGCTCGGTACCTTTGGAACGAAGCGGATCAATACCTTTTATCAAATTCGTTCTAAGCTTAAATAATTCTTCCCTGTCCTTATTTTGGCTATTCTTTACTAATTCTAATTTCATGAGAGCCTGTTGTTGATTTTGTTTGGGGTTGTGAAGACCATTAAGTTCGCTACACTGGTGGCAGACCCCATTTTTATTGATTAGTGCGCATCGATGGTCAAAAATATCTTTCATTGTATTGCGGGAGTCATTCAATAGGTGCTTCACTACTCCCAGGCTTTTATCCAGAATCAAACAAATTTCTTTGACTGAAAAATCATACACATCTTTTAAAATGAGTGCCACCTGCTGTTGAATGGGTAATGTTTTGGAAATGCAGGTAAAGCAAAAGTCAATATGCTCCTTCATATCGTAAGCTCCTTCACCGATGGCATAGCTTGCCCGATTGATCGCAGCATAGATAGTTGGATCGCTAAGTGCCAATGCTTTTGATTTATCTTGGGCATCAGCCATCCAGCGTTTAGCTCGTTTCTGTTGATCATAAGCCAACCGCGTAGCAATGGTAAAAACCCAGGTCTTTAAAGAGGCATCACCCTTAAATGTGCTAATTTTATCAAACGCCTTTACAAAGGTATCATGCGTCAAATCGTCAGCGTCGTTCCGGTCGGTTACGATGCGGTATAAATAAGATTTGAGTTGCGGTTGAAACTCGGCAAACAGCTTGTGAAAGGCATTGATGTCGCCATTAATGGCAAGCTGAAGGGTGTTATCATTTTCCATAAGCCAGTTCGTTCATGATGTTTTCAAATGCTTTTAATGCCAATTCCTCCCACAAAAGATGGTGTTGTAATGGCACAACTACCCAGTTTTTCATGGGTTTTCCTTTGTCTCCGGGATTAAAAATATCCGCCCCCGACAAACTCATGGCATCGATCAAGCTATCAGGGTCTAGTTTGAACACCATCGCTTGCCCGCTGTTTTTATCAAAAAACAAAAAAGGCTTCCGTTTGTACGTATAGCATTGCCATCCAAACATAATGCCTGCCTGGGCATCCGCAAGGCTTTCACCAATCGTTGTATAGCGCTGTTCGGCATTATTCATAATATCGTATATTATCCCAAAATTATCCATGCTGACTTGCAGACTATAGCAAGTTAAAGGTATCCGTTTTAATGACAATAAAGCCGGTACTTTGGCCATTTTCTAATTGTTGGTGTGCTTCTTGTACCTCTTTCAATCCATAAACCTGATGAATGGGTAAAGCCATTTTTCTGTCCAACACCAGCTGCTGCAAATGATCAAAGTCGGCTTGGTATTGTTCTGGTGCAAGTCTTTTGCTGTCCATTACGCCGTAAAAAGACGCCCTTTTTCCATTCGGCAGAACATTCCACCATTTTAATTTCAGCATCATTAACCCGAAATCAAACCCAAAGCCTAGGAAGTTCAGCATGGTCTTTTTTGTGATTTTCCTGCCTGAGGAATACACGGCGCTGGTCACGAGTTTCCCTCCTGTTTTCAACAACCGAAAAGAATGGTTAAAACTTTGTTGATTGGTAAAATCAAAGGCGGCATCGAATCCCTGTTCCGCATTATCCTTAAGGTTTTTAAAATAGGTAGGGCTGGTGTAGTCTACGGCAACAGCATTTTGAGAACGAATAAAATCAAGCTTTTCTGATGAACAAGTAGAAACGGTATGGATGCCATACAAGGCACATAGCTGAAGCAGTGTGGCACCAACAGCACCCGCACCGCCATGGATTAGGGCGTGTTGCCCTTTTTTTAGTTGAAAACGCTTAAATATTTGGTAAGCTGTCATACCAGACATAACCAAACAAACAGCCTGTTCTGCGGGTAACCCCTCATTCACTTTGAGTAATCCGTGCTCAGAACGAACGATGTAGTCTGCGTTTCCGCCCGTCATACAGACATCAGCCACACGATCGCCAACTTTCCATTTAGTAACTTTCTCGCCTAGGGCTTTTACTACACCTACAAAATCATAACCCAATGTAATTGGCGGTTTGCCCTTTAGAAGCGGATAGATACCTTTGCGAATAAAAATATCGGTGGCTGAAACTGTTGATGCGTCAATTTTTATCAATAGCTCGTTGGGTTGTAGTTCGGGCAAACGAGTTTCATTTTTTATCTGTATCTCGTTGGCTGAACCAAATTGGTTGATGATGGCTTTTCGGTTTTGCATATTATCCAGTTATGCGATTATCTTTAGCTACAGCACCCGCATATAACAATGCAGCACCCGCATAACCAAAATCTCTCATAATACTTATAACTCCCATAAAATCTCCACTGGCTGTCTTGGGTATATGTATTGTTGCAATAAAAACAATCATCATTACAAACAGGCAAATAGCTGCCAGTTTATCATATCTTTTAATCAATATACTTAATGCAAATGCCAGTTGGGCAACACCCGTGAAAATGGCCCAAAATACTGGAGCTGGAAACATTGAAGGAACTTGCTTGGAGGTAATCTCAGCCCCCATAAGATGGAGTAAACCACCCATTATAAATGTGATGGCGAACATCCATCTTCCTATGATGGTTAATCTGTTCATTTCGTTTTTAATTTAAGGTTGACAATTAAATTACTGACATTGTTCCGAAGTCCACATCTACTATATGACTATTGAATACTGCCCCTGCATCGCTTGCTAAAAAGGCGGCGGTTTCAGCAGTATCTTTTAGCGTTAGCGTTCTGCCGATAAGTGAACCGTTTGATTGCTGTATTTCCGCGTACTGCTCCATGCTAATGCCCATAGCGGTAGCACTTGCCTGTGATGTTTCTTGTATTGTTCGGGTTTCTGGCATAGCCGTAGGATTGATGCAAATCACTTTGATACCTGCCTGTCCAAACTCAGCCGCCATTACCCGTGTAAGTCCTTCAATAGCTGTGCAGGCTGCCGTTACACCAGCCATAAAAGGTAGTTTGAGCCGCGATAAACTTGCAGTGAGGGTAAGAATAGTTCCCTTTGATTGGGTTTGTATCATGTATTTAGCCGCCACCCTAGCTGTTAAAAATTGAGAGCCGAGGTGCATCTCTACAGGTTTCATAAAATGTTCAAAAGCTAAGCGCGTGGTGTGAACGCCATAGCCGCTTTCACTGGGCCTGGCACCTATGCCATTAAAAACGATATCCAGCTTGCCATTTTCTGCGATGATGTGCTGAATAAAGCTTTCAATTGCAGATTCGTCCAGAGCGTCCACTTTATGGGCTGTTGCCCAGCCACCATTTTCATTGATTTTGGCAGCCAATGCCTTTGCAGCTTCTAGGTTTCGTGCCGCTAGATATACTTTAGCACCGTGATTGGAGAAGGACTCGGCAACTGCTCCGGCGATAGCTCCTGATGCTGCGAATACGGCAGCTACTTTCTTGTTGAGATTCGTCATTTTCTTTTGCTTTAGTTTAATGCGTTTGCTCTTTTAGACTTCTATGCAAAAGAAAACGGTCGGGATTTTGGAAACTTTTTTTCTGTGGAGTTTTCATTCGTATCCGCTGCTTGCTGGCAGGCGGAGAATACCAATGTTAAACCCAGGAATAGCCCCAGGTATGTGTTTAGCTTACTAAATTTTATCATAGCATTTTTTAATTTTTATTACAAGAGCAAAAATTACAGCTCATATTCATACCAGGCAATTACCTTGAACATGCCGCCGGTGCTGGTGTATAATTGCTTCGCCGCTTCGTTATCCATTTCCGTGCCGACGAAGATGACCTCCACGCTCCGCTCCAGGCAAGTCTGCTTCAATACCTCGATCAGCGCACGCGCAATGCCCCGCCGCCAGTGCGATTCGGTCACGCCAATCTCGTACAGGAACATCTCCCGAACTTCCTTCCCGAACATCGGCAATTCATAAGCCGTCAATCCGCCGACCGCCGCGCCGCCATCTATCGCCACGTACGCGTGAAAGCTGTCGGCCGATAAAAGTTGGCTTAAGTGCTCATTTTCAGGCAGTTTCCCGTCGGAAATGCCATCATTGCGTTGCCATAAAGCAATGAGCTGCTCCGCCAATGCGACATCTGATGATCGCAGTTTTTTAATTTCAAAACGCATTTTAAATACCTGGGCTGAATGATTTTAAAAAGAAATAGACAGCCTGACTGTCGTCAAACAAAAAATTAAAATCACAAAGGATTTCAGGTGTTTGGTAGGTGTCATTTTTTTGATTTTTAACTCGGAAAATAAGAAAAGCTTTATAGAAAAGACAGCACAGGAAGAACTTTTTATCCATTTATTATACAAAAACAAGATTCGACTATTGATAAGAAATGACCTTTCCTGAATTTCTGCATTTTAGCAAATCAGAAATTTTCCTATCTTCCCCAAAAAAAGCTATTCCTGTGAAAATGAACACCTACACTTCCATTGCGAAAACAGCTTTCGCCTTTATTATTATTGCTACGCTGACCAGCTGTTCCGCCAGCAAAGAGTCCTTCAGCCAACGCGACATTCAAAAAGCGCAAAAGCTGATCGGGCTGGATTTTTCCAAAAAATACACAAAGACCATGCACGGCTACCTCGGCCGCAACCTGGCGGGCTACGATACCATGCGAACGTACGAGCTGGATTATGAGGTTTTTCCGGCGGTGCTGTTCGATCCGCATCCGAGTGACTTCGAGAAGCCAACCAGCGGCGCGCGCCCAACCTGGGATATTCCCGATGACGTAGCTCGCCCGGCAAACCTGGAAGAAGCCGCCTTTTACACCATTCCGCAGCTGGCGTCTTTGATCAAAAATCGGAAAGTCACTTCGCTGGAACTAACGCAAATGTACCTGGAACGGCTAAAACGCTATAACCCAACCTTGCAGTGCGCGATTACCATCACCGAAGACCTGGCTATCGAGCAAGCCAAACGTGCCGACGCGGAACTCGCAGCGGGCAACTATCACGGCATCCTGCACGGTATTCCTTACGGCACGAAGGATTTAATGGCGGTGGAAGGCTACCCAACTACCTGGGGTGCAAAGCCTTACGAAAATCAAACGTTGGATTATACGGCTACCATTATTCAAAAACTGGAAGACGCCGGAGCAGTACTGGTCGCTAAATTAGTCTCCGGAGCGCTGGCGCGGGGCGATGTCTGGTTTGGTGGCAAGACCAAAAATCCGTGGGATGTCAAACAAGGAGCGAGTGGTTCTTCGGCAGGTCCGGGCTCGGCAGTTTCGGCGGGACTGGTGCCATTTGCGCTGGGTACAGAGACGCTGGGGTCGATCACTTCGCCGAGTACACGCAATGGCATTACAGGTTTGCGCCCAACCTACGGTCGCGTGAGCCGCAGCGGCGTGATGAGCCTTTCCTGGTCGATGGACAAGGTAGGACCGATGTGCCGAAATGCGGAAGATTGCGCAATTGTTTTTAATGTGATTCAAGGCAAAGACCCAAAAGATCAGACGACCAGCGATGTTCCTTTTTTTTATACTCAAAATTTGGATGTTACTCAATTGAAAATTGCGTATTTGCAAAAAGATATTGAAAAAGACACTTCGGCATCCGGTGAAAATTTGCGACAAGCGCTGGAGGAAATGAAAAAAATGGGCATTGAACTGATTTCGGTAGAATTGCCGACCGCTAGTCCGTACAATGCTTTTGACATCATTCTCCGGGCGGAATCGGGCGCTTTTTTTGACCCGTTGGTGCTAAGCGAGCAAGTGGATTTGATGGTGGAGCAGCACCCGGGATCCAGGGCAAATTCTCTACGGCAGTCGCGCTTCATTCCGGCAATCGAGTACCTGCAAGCTAATCGGCATCGCCGCGTATTGATCGAGCAAATGCACGCAATTATGAAGGATGTGGATGTGCTTATTTCCCCAACTTTTGGCGGGCGGCAATTGCTCATTACCAACCTGACCGGGCATCCGGTGATCGCGATTCCGACAGGTTTGGATAAAGAAAATCATCCGACGAGCCTGACGCTGGTGGGTAATTTGTACGACGAAGGTAAGATCATTGCACTGGCAAAAGCACTCCAGGAACGAACGACGTTTGACGAAATGCATCCGCCGAATTTTGTCGTGAAACCTTAAGAATTGGACAGAATCAACGAAATTTGCGAGCATTTTCCCGGATTGCAACAAAAATAACGATTATTTAATGCTTGCCTTGCGGCGAATACGGCTGGGATGTAGAATTTTGCTGCATCACAAAATCTAAAAATTATGAATGCATTAAAAAATCCAATCTCCTTTATTTTACTGTTAATGGTTTTGATCTGGAGTTGCAATCAGGAAACGACTGCGACGCGCGGTTTGCTGACCGACGACGGCACCTTCCAATACCACAAAGCCGGGCAAAAGCCTTTTTATCATGGCGTAGCTTCGGGCGATCCCCTCGCAGATCGCGTCATCCTCTGGACGCGCGTGACGCCAGAAGCCCTTCAGGATGTAGAAGTAAGCTGGAATATCGCAACCGATGAAGCCATGCAAAATGTAGTCAATTCCGGAACATTTACCACAAATGAGAACCGCGATTTCACCGTAAAAGTGGATGCAGATGGTTTGCAGCCAGATACCTATTACTACTACCAATTTGCGGCGCTGGATGGCAAATCACCCGTTGGCCGCACCAAAACCGCCCCGACCGGCGATACCGATGAATTGGCGTTTGCGGTAGTCAGTTGCAGCAATTTTGAAGCGGGGTTTTTCAATGCGTTTGGTCGCATTGCCGAGCAAGATGACCTGGACGCGGTGCTGCACCTGGGCGATTATATTTACGAATACGGCATTGGAGTTTATGGCGATACCACGCTGGGACGTTTGAATGTGCCGCCGCACGAAATTGTCAAGCTTTCGGATTATCGCACCCGTTACGCGCTATATCGTTTGGATGAAGATTTTCAGGCAGCGCACCAAATGCATCCGTTCATCACAATCTGGGACGATCACGAAATCACGAATAATTCCTACCAGACCGGCGCGCAGAACCACCAGCCCGATGAAGAAGGCGACTACGAAGTGCGCAAAGCAGCGGCAAAGCAGGCTTATTACGAATGGCTACCCGTACGCGAAACCGAAGAGCTACAGCTCTATCGCCACATTGCTTACGGCAATCTGGTCGATTTGATTATGCTCGACGAACGCCTGGCGGGGCGCTCGCAGCAAGTGGATAGCCTCACCGCGCCCAATTACGAAGACCCCGAGCGCACCATGCTTGGCACGGAGCAATTGGCTTGGTTTCAGCAACAACTGGCGGATTCTGATGCGACCTGGAAGGTGATTGGCAACCAGGTGATTTTTTCTGAATTGGACTTTTCTGCCGTTTTTCCGGGTTTTTTCCGAAATTTGGACGCCTGGGATGGCTACCCGATTGAAAAACAAAAGATTATCAATTTTATACAAGAAAACGAAATCAAAAACGTTATCTTCGTGACGGGAGATTCGCACGCTTCGTGGGCATTTGAAGTGCCAACTACCCTCGCCGATTACAAAGCCGACAGCACCAGTGTAGTGGCGGTAGAATTCGGCGGCACGAGCGTCTCTTCGCCCAACTACGACGAGCGCGCGACTATGGACACCGTCCTCATGGTTCAGGAATTGTACAAAAAAAGCAATCCGCAGTTAAAATTCACGAACCTGCACGATCACGGTTACTTCCTTTTGCGCCTGAAACCCGAAGAAGCCGTAGCCGAATACCGTTATGTAGGCACTTTAAAAGCCAAAGACAAAACCGAGACCATCGGCAAAACGCTGCGCGTAAAAAGCGGCACCAATGAGCTGATGCACTAAGAATATAATTACCTATCAACATGTTTTGAGCCTCACGCCAGTCGCGTGGGGCTTTTTGTTTGGCACAAATATCCAGCGTGATTATTTCAAAGAATCGCATTTTCTTTGGAAACTAATTTTCACCTTGAGTTGTATTATTACCGTATTTCAATTCTTGCAAAAGTCCAAATAAAAAATATGAGCAGAAGACGCAATTTTTTTGAATCGCACAACCCGGTAATGAAAGAAGAAGCTTACCGGCAAGCAGCTTCCGGCACATTGGATGGCGATATGATCGTTCGGGAAGGCGAACGCATGACCGCTGCCGGTGCGGTAAATAAAACCTTCATTCTCACCGGCATTCTGCTGCTGACGGCTATCGTTGGCTTTCAGATGGCGAATCCGGTTTTCATTTGGGGTGGCGCTATCGGCGGCTTGATCGTGGTGCTGATCGCCGCGGCGCGCCCGCAACACTCAGCTATCCTGGCGCCCCTCTACGCAGCGCTGGAGGGTTTTTTCGTCGGTAGTATCAGTGCCGTATATGCTTCGCTTTACAACGGCATTATTTTCCAGGCAGTCACCCTGACGATTGCGGTACTATTTATGATGCTTTTTCTGTATAAGTCGGGCATCATCAAAGTGACCAAGCAACTGCGCACCGGCGTTATCATGGCTACGGGCGCTGTTTTTGTGGTGTATTTGCTGAATATCGTGCTGTCGCTATTTGGTATCAACATGCCATTTTTGCACGAAGGTGGTCTGATCGGCATTGGCATCAGCCTGCTGATCGTAGGCATTGCAGCATTCAACCTGCTGCTCGATTTCGACAATTTCGACAAAGGCGAACAATACGGCGCACCCGGCTACATGGAATGGTTTTCGGCAATGGGCTTACTCATCACGCTGGTGTGGCTGTACATCGAAATTCTGCGCCTCGTGGCGATGCTATCTTCCAGTGATTAATCTGTTTTTTTTAAACTCCGAATAAGGGCGTCCATCTGACTCGACGCCCTTATTTGTTGTTGCGGAATAGCAATAAAGCATCGCAACGGCGCCGCTCTTTACCATCGGAGGGCGAGTTTTTAATTTGACCGTCCACGACTATTGTTGAAGAACCGCCACCATCCAAATTGTAAGCATGAAAAGCGCCTAATCGCTGAAAAAATTGCGTCAACTCGGGCAGGTTCATTCCTACGCTCAAACCAGGTTGCCTGCCATCTACCACTAGGAGCCAGAGCACTTGTTCGTCCTCAGAGATGCCAATGCCGGTGCGCGGGTGGCGAGTGGTGACGAAATGTTCGGGAATATTTTCGCTTTCGCGATGCGCCAGCGCTTGTCCGTTAAGCATCAGTATCGGTCCGGCAGTGTGGTAGCTGGTGTTTTGGATAGGAACGTATTTATCAGCATCTAAAAGAGAATATAATTGATGGTTGACGGTCAACTTATCCGTTTGTAAAATCATAATCGAATCCAGATAAGCGCCGGAAGCGCTCAGCACAAAACCATCAGTTGGAATAATTGCCGAGCCTTTAGCTTCCTGTTTTTCAACAACTGTATCATTTGAAATGACAAGCTCGATGCCTTTTCCATTGGTTAGTGTGCTTCGATGCCATTCCGGGGTGTAGAGTATTAAATCGTTTTCGCCTCGTACTCGATTGATGCCGGTTAGCTGAATGCAACGCTCGGAGGCATTGCAAACACTTCCACGCCAGGCGATTTGTTCAAAGAAAGGTCGTTGACGATGCGCTAAATTTTCAATGCCAAAGGATGCTCTGGTGCTCAGTGGTTCGCTTAGAATTTTGCCATTTTGTACCAAAAAATCGCGAGGATCGCCATGAAAAATATTCCGGGGATCATTAGAAAAGGAAAAACCGCCGTTAATACCGGCAATAGCGCCTTTACGTCGAGCCAGGCTGCTAACAGTCTCCTGTCCAATAATTTGATCCATCGCCAATGCAATGTCGAGCCGGATTTTTTCTACATTCACTTCCAAAATATGAATGCTTAGTGGTACTCCTTGTGTAGAATCCGATTGGAAGTGAAAATACTGCAATCCTGGTGTAATCTGCTGGGTGTCAACTTGAAAGTCAAGGTTTAAAGGAGGCTGCTGAGCCAAAAGATTACCCAAAAACATCAACCAGATGAACAGGACGATGCTAATTTCCCCACAGAACTTTGTTCCCATTTTTTTGAGAAAACAAGTATTTATTTTCATTTCATAAAACTCTACACTTTTTGCTAATGTTTTATGTTTTTAGTGTTAACTTTTTATTAAATCAAAATAAAATCCATGATCGACTTTAAAACCAAATGGCAACTTCTCACCTCCGATGATAAGCAAAAACTGAATACCGCAACCCGGCAACTGCACCACGCAGCGCAGCTCGTGGCGATGGTGGGCAATAGCTATCTGCCCAAAGCCGACGACGACAGCCAGTCGAATATGCTGTGGGATACCAGCAAGGAATCGCTGGCGGGGCATTGGATTGGCGAGGAAGACGAGAAACACCGGCTCGCCCTCAATTATCCCGAGTTCATGCTCACCTGGCAAAACGAAAACGGCAATGCCATCGGCGCGTTGATGCTGAATGAAAAAACCAAAGCAACCGCTCTGGATTGGATGCGGGAGTACCTTGCGTCGCATTTGGGCTTCGACGCGTCGCAATTACAGCCCATTGAGCACTTTGAAATTCCGGAGCACCCGGTGGCCAGCGGCTCCGCTTTTCACGTCCTGAATGTCGCTTTACACCAGGAACTCGCCCGCCTTCGCTCCAATGCACAGCACATTCTGGAGCATTTTGCTGCCAAATTCGAGCATGCCTCGTCTGTGCGCACTTGGCCGCACCACTTCGACGCCGGTAGTTATATCCCGGTAGCTTTTGACGGGGCAGGCAATGCCACCAAGTCCATCGGCATCGGGCTGGCAATTGCCGACAACGACGTGGACGAGCACTACTACTACGTCAATCATTGGCAGAAGACGGGCAAAACTGATACCTCAACGCTTCCTGATCTGCCGGGTGACGGCTACTGGCACACCGAGGGCTGGACGGGCGCTATTCTGAAAAATTCAACCCTGCTCCAAAATAACACCGCAGCGGAACAAGCGGAATTGGTGAAAGCTTTTTTGCACGCAGGTATCCATGCATCGCTCGCGCTTATTGGCGAAAGCCAGCAACCGCTTTAAAAGGTGCCTTTTCTTTTCATCAAACCAATTTATCGTCCGTCCAGCATCGGCAGACT
This sequence comes from uncultured Saprospiraceae bacterium, assembly GCA_964517175.1. Classification (GTDB taxonomy): domain Bacteria; phylum Bacteroidota; class Bacteroidia; order Chitinophagales; family Saprospiraceae; genus JADJNW01. The sequence continues at coordinate 15,063 of CAZFBU010000007.1, read as the reverse complement.
ATGGAGTTTTTCTTATCTTTCGCCTTCTTTTAAAATGCTGAAAACAGACAAATCGTGAAAGCCAGTATCGGAACATCTCTTTTGATTGCGATAAGCGCTATCGTAGCCGGTTGGAGTAGTTATACGCTGTATGCGCGCGCACAGTCTTCCATTTTGTGGGGGTATTTGCCATTAGCGCTTTTTTTATCGGCGTGGATATTGTTAGTGGCTTTTTTTTACAAAAAAAACCGTTTGCTGGCCTGGTCGTCGCTCAGTGGTCTGTTGCTGGGAATCAGCTTTCCAGGGTACATTCCGGTGCCATTTTTGATGTTTGGCGCGCTGGTACCGCTACTTTTCGTTGAGCATGAAATTGAAAAAAGCGATAACCCGCGGAAGGTGAAAAACTTCGCCGCGCACAGTTTCCATACGTTGCTCCTCTGGAACATCATCAGCACCTTTTGGATTGCTGACAGCTCGCTGCCTGCCGGTATTTTTGCCATTGTGGTGAACAGCGCGCTTATGACGATTCCATTCGTACTTTCCCATCTGACGCGCCGGGTAATGGGCAGGTTGGGCTACGCGCCCCTGATGGCTTACTGGCTCGTGTTTGAATATTTGCATTACAATTGGGAACTCAATTATCCCTGGCTAACGCTGGGCAATAGCTTTGCGCAGTTTCCGGGCATGGTGCAGTGGTACGATGTCACCGGTGTGCTGGGCGGTTCGCTCTGGATATTGATAGCCAATGCTTTCATTTTTGAAATCCTGAAACGTTATCAAAACCAGGAAACTTATCGCGGTCAGGCGCTGCGATCAGGAGCCGTTTTGCTCGTACCGACGCTGTACTCGCTGATTCTCTATTTTATTTACACAGAAAAAGGAAATGCCCTGGAAGCAGTAGTGGTGCAACCGAATCTTGAGCCACATTACGAAGAGCCGCAAGCGCCGGAATCGACCATTTTGACGCACAACCTCGGGCTGGCGCGCAGGAGCATTAATGAAAATACGGACTTTTTGATCTTCCCGGAAGCTGTTTTCGGACCGATAGATGACGACTGGATGGACAAGACTTCCACGATAGAAGAATTCAAACGAATGACTTCGCAATATCCGAAGCTCAACATCGTCGCCGGGCTAAATGCGTACCACATTTTCAAGCCCTGGGAACAGCCGTCCCGGTTTGTCCGCACCAGCGAATCCAGAACAGGCGAGACTTTTCAGTATGAAACTTACAACGCCGCTCTGCAGGTACGCCCCGACAGCGTGGTGTTGCCAATGCACAGAAAATCAAAGCTCGTACCTGGCCCGGAAAGTTTCCCGTACAAGCGCTACCTGTCCTTTCTGATGCCGGTCGTGGAACGATTGGGTGGCACAACGGCGGGCGTCGCTACGGAAGCCGAGCCGGTCGTTTTCGCAAATAAAACCGCTGATATTGCCCCTCTGATTTGCTACGAATCGGTATTTGGGGAATATGTTGCGCAATTTGTGCAACGCGGTGCTGAATTGATCGTCATTATGACCAATGACGGCTGGTGGGATAATACGCCGGGGCATCGACAGCATTTGTACTTTGCCTCGCTACGCGCCATCGAGACGCGCCGGAGCATCGCACGTGCAGCCAATACAGGCATTTCGGCCTTTATCAATCAGCGGGGCGATGTACTGGCTCGCACCCGCTATGATGAAGCTACAACCCTGACCGGTCAGATACGCCCGAATGACCGCCTCACTTTTTACGTGCGCTGGGGTGATATGATCGGCAGAATCGCGCTTTTTGCTGCCGCTATCTTTCTTTTGAATACATTGGCAAGAAGCATCATCAAACGAACGAAGGAAGCGTAGCGCTGAAACCAGCCCGAATTATTTGACTGCGTTCGTGCGTGCATGAACGCCCTTGCTCATCGCCAACCGATGGGCGTCACTAACGCATTTTCGGGCGACGGCGTTTGCCACCTCGCATTTGCTGCCCCTGCTGACCGGCAGCTTTCAGCTGGCCACGCTGTGTCATTACTTTCTCGAATTCCTTGTATTGTTCTTTGATGTTGGAATCGGTGATTTTCAGGTTTTTCAACGTACGCAGGTGCATCTGCGCTTGCTGCCATTTGCCTTTACCGGCAGCCAGGTTTGCCAGTTGCAGTTCTACCATCGCCTTCTCGTTGTCCGTTGGCAGTTTGATGGCTTGCGCTTTTTTCATCCACATTTCGCCCTCTTCATTCTCCTTGCGGGTTACGGCGAGCGAGCCTTTCAGAATGTAAAAGTAAGCCCGGTTAGTCGGATACAAAAGCCTGGGCGTAAGCGTGAGGTTAAGTCTCTTTTCCGCTTCATCAAATTTCGTCTCTTGCAATAACATTGCCGCCGACTGGACCGTACCGAGCAGCAGATAACTTACAATCAACAAAATGCCGATCAGAAAAAACGGAAAAGCATACCAAAAGCCGTAGGCAAATGCCAATGCCGTGCCGCCACCAATGAGCGCGGCGATCAGCGCAAACCGCAGGTAAACATTGATACCAAACATAAGTTTTTTTTAAAATTTTCGCAAAGGTAGAAATATTTCGCTTTGCTTTCATCCATAATAACAGGTGATATCGACAAAAGTTATACCCAAATCATTCGGAGCAAAAAAACGAAAGCGGCATCCGCCCGGAGGCAATACCGCTTTCAGCAATGTTTATACCAACTCAAGTTCTTTTTACTGCCACTGTTTCATAAAGCGTATGGTTTTCACTTTTTCGCCATTGCGCAACTGCAATAGATACAAGCCATCCGGCAGGTTGCTGATTTGTACTTCTACCTGGTTGGCACCGGCTTCAATCTGCACTTTATCCTGATACATCAACTGACCGGTAAGGCTGTAAATACGCAGGTTTGCCTTCTCTTCTTGCGGGCGCTCCGCGTTGATCGTCACACTGATTCTGTCAATCGCCGGATTCGGATAGACGCCCAATTGCAGTGGGCTGTACTCCGCCGTAACGGTAGGCATTGGCGTTTCGTATGACTGGCGCGCAAGCACCGGCGCGTCCCCATCGGTAGCCGGCACCGCTACGGCCACCAGCACAAAATTATCCGACAGATCAAAGCAGTCGTCGCTCAGCGCTGTTTCGGCGGCATTATCACCCACCTGAGCGGTGAAATTACCCGTGTAAGCCACACCCCACACGCGCAGGAAACCTACGGTTGGCAACGCTTCAAAATCAATAGTATCGTCATCGAGAATCGAAACGATTTCATTATTTTCATCCGTAACGATGTAACGATACTTCACGATAGAGGCATCCAAATTGATAAAGGAGTAAAGATCGGGCAATCCGTCTTCCTGTACCACGCTGATCTCCGTAAGGCTGTCGCTGGTCGCCACCGTGCCGCCTTCCGGCGTATCCACGAAAACAGAGATGAAATTGGTCGAAGTCTCGTAGCAACTGTCGGTCAGCACAGCGGTGGTCACATCATCGCCAGACAGCGCCAGGAAAGACCCGGTGAACGACACGCCCCAGATGCGGTAAGCTCCCGGTGTCGCATCGTTGAAGTTAATCACCTCGCTTTCCAGGTTTCTGGATATAATCACATTATTCATATTTGTCAAAACATAGCGGTAGTCGGCGTCCATAGCTTCGCTATCGTTGAAGAGGGAGACGATATCCGCGCTGTCATTCGGACAAACGTATAAGGTGTTCTCGCCTTCCAGGTTGGCAATTGTACCGCCATCTACACTGGTAGCGCGGAAAACTTCCACAAAAGCCGAGGAAATTTCGAAACAACTGGAGGCCAGCGGCGCTGCCCCGAGGATGTTATCACCGATTGCAAACTGCAAAGTTCCGGTGTAAGACAAGCCCCAGATGCGATACGTACCAACCGGCAAGCCCGATAAATCCACCGCACTGGTTTCAGAAAATGCCAGAATGTCGTTGCTCTGGTTCGTCACCAGATAGACATAACCGACGCGGGTATCACTGGTGGTTGCCATTTCGATGCCCGGCGTAGCAGGTGATGGGCAATAGAAAGCGCTGGTTTCGCCATCGGCGGTCGTTACATCGCCGCCAAAGGGCTGGTCGCGCGCAACGGTGATAAAGTTTTCCGACAACTCAAAGCAACCATCGGAGAGGGCTGCCGTCGTCACACTGGCGCCAAAGTTGCCGGTGAAGCTTCCGGTATAGGAAACGCCCCAGACGCGCGTCACGCCCACGCCGGCAGTTTCAAAATCAAATTGCTCGCCACTCACTGTACCCCGGATGACGTTGTTTTCGTTCGTCAGAACGTAGATGTAGTTGGATGCCACCGAACTGGTATTCGAGAACTGAACCAAATCGGAAATACCGTCATTCACGCAGGTGAAAATCGTCTCCGAGTTGAAGTTGGTAGCCACGCTTCCGCCATCCACGCCCAGGCGCGCCACCTGGATGAAGTTTTCAGACAGATCGAAACAGCCGTCGGCTAGCATAGCGGTCGTTACATCTTCGCCTTCCGTTAGTTGCAATTCGCCGGCATAGGAAATTCCCCAGACGCGACAGGTGTCCGGGTCGTTGGTTTCAAAATCAAAACCATCGCCCATAGCCAGCGTCAGGAAGCCATTATTTTTATCCGTAATCAGATAGGCATAATTGGCAACAGATGTAGAAGTATTGACAAAGGTTAGTTCATCGCGCTCGCCATCGCCGACGCAGATTGATACTTCCGTTGCGCCGCCTTCCAGGCTCACCGTTGCGCCATCGGTTACGCTTACGACTACCGTTGCAAAAGTTTCAGACAAATCGTAACAATCATCGGAAATCGGTACCAGATTAACCGTATCGCCGATGGCTGCGGTGAGCATACCGGTGTATGCCAGCCCCCACACGCGATAGGTGCCTAAGGGCAGGAAGCTGAAATCAAAACGATCGCCAAAAATGCCATTGCGAATGACATTGCTTTCATCGGTAATGACGTAAATGTACTCACCACGGGATGTGCCGGTGCTGTCAAATTGCAATACCGACGCTTCGCCCTCGCTGCACACGAAAGCAATGGTATCGCCGTTTTGCAGTAATACATCGCCACCGAATGGAATCTCGCGAATTATTTCCACGAAGTTGTCCGACAAGTCGAAGCAATCATCGCTCAAATCCGTTGCGGCCGCGTCGTCGCCGATTTGTGCCGTCAGGTTGCCGGTGTAAGCCAAGCCCCAGATGCGGTTGACGCCTTCGGTATCGCGCTCGAAATCAAAGCTGCCTTCTTCGGTAATTGCTTCGATGATATTATTTTCGTCTGTAATCAGGAACACAAAGTTAGCGCCGGTGGCACCATCGCTGTAAAATTCGATTACATCCGGCGTGCCATCCGCCGGGCAGGTGAATTCCTCGGTTGTATTGTCAATGGTAAAGACAGAGCCGCCATCGGGCGTTTCCGTCATTACGGTGATAAAATTATCCGATAGATCGAAGCATTCATCCGTGATAGCGACCTGGGCGGCATTGTCACCTGGCTGAATCAAGAGGTTGCCGGTAAACGCCAGCCCCCAGATGCGGTAAACGCCATCGGTCAGGGTATCGAAATCAATGCTGGCACCTTCGATCACGGAAATAAACTCATTCGCTGCATTGGTCAGCACGTAAGCGTAAGTACCGCTGGAATTGCCATCGGTTGTCAGTTCTACCAAATCAGCTATGCCGTTGCCCGGGCAGAAGTTGAACGCTTCATCGCCGGAGACACTGGCAATCGTGCCGCCATCGGTTTCTTCTTTTCGGACGGTGACAAAATTATCCGACAAGTCAAAGCATTCGTTGGAGAAAGTTGCACCTTCAATCTCATCATTGATGGAAGCCATGAATTCGCCGGTGTAAGAAACGCCATACACCCGGTATGTACCGATTCGTACGCCATTAAAACTGACGCTGTTGCCGTTTAAAATGGCAAAAATCCGCCCCCGGCTATCCGTAATGACAAAGGCATAATCGGCAGCCGATGTAGAATTGAAGGTAAACGATAATGTTCCGGAACCACTGCCAAAGCCGCAAACCGCCGCCGTGGTACCGCCGCCTGTCAGGCTCACTGTACCGCCATCCACTGCCTGCAACTCGACCGCAATAAAATTGGACGATAAAGCAAAACATTCGCTCGCAAGTGCTGTCAATTCTGCATCATCACCGGTTTGCGCCGTAAAATCGCCGGTGTAAGAAACACCCCAAACGCGATAACTGCCCGCCGACAACGTATCAAAACTATAAGCATCACCTTCCGGTAAAGCCACGATATTGTTGTCAACATCCGTAATCAGATACCGGAAATCAGCGGTAGCTGTTGTATTATTGACAAAAGTCAGATCCAGCGGCTGCTCCACGCAGGCAATTGCCGTCGTATCGCCATTTTCGAGGCTGATGCGACCGCCATCTACAACATTGACGTTGAGCGTTACGAAATTTTCTGATAATTCAAAACATTCCCTAGCCAACCGAACTTCGTCGGCGATCAGGGCTGGCGAAGCCAGTAGAAGCCCCGTGTAGGAAAGCCCCCAGATGCGGTAAGTACCCGGTTCGAGGTTTTCAATCGGTATAAAATCTTCTGCAAAAGTTGCGATGATAAAATTGGTTTCATCGGTGAGCAGATAAACATAAGGATTGTCGGAACCGGAAGTATTGACAAAATTCAGCGTGTCGGCTACGGGATCGCCGATGCAAACGAGCGCTTCGGTAGCGCCATCCGCCAGGCTGATCGTGCCGCCCTGCACATCCTGAATGCTGATGGCAACGAAGTTCTCCGACAAATCAAAGCACTCATCACTCAACGCAATTGCACGCAGATCATCATCGGTATTGATGGTAAGATTGCCCGTGTAAGAAACCCCGTACACCCGGAAGCTGCCTTCGGCAAAGTTTGTAAAATCAAAGGTATTGTCAGTTGTTACTTGCAGTACAACATCCTCGGCAGTAGCCAGCACATAAGCGTAAGCATGAACGACGGCAGAGGTATTCGCGAAAGCGACCTCACCGGGTTGGGTTTCCGTCGTACAAACGATCACTTCCGTCGTGCCGCTTTCGGTACTTACGGTTGCGCCATCCACGCCGATACGATTCACGGTGATGAAGTTCGCGGATAATTCAAAACACCCATCGGTCAGGGCTACTTCGTCGGCATCGTCGCCTGCACTCACCAGCACATTGCCGGAAAAGGAAAGCCCCCACACGCGGAAAGTCGCGTCTGTATTGCCACTGAAGTCATAAGCAGCGCCTTCGGCAATCGCAATAATAACGTTGTCCGTATCCGTAATAACAAAGGCATAATTTTCGTCAGAAGCGGAAGTTGTATTAAAATTCAGCACGTTCGTTGCGTCGCTGCCTGCACAAAGTGTGGTTTCTACAGCGCCATCTGCCAGGCTGACTTCCCCGCCATCCACCATCACATTGGTAATGGTCACCACATTATCCGAAATATCGGCACACTCTTCCGCCAGGTTGTCTTCGTTGATATTGTCGCCAACTTCCAACTCCAGCGCACCGCTATACGACAAACCATACACAAAGGCAATATTTACGCCGATATCGTCAAAATTAAAAGCATTACCATTGATGAAACCAATTACCGTGCCGTCTGCATCGGTAACGACGTAAATATAGCTCTCAACCGATGTGGAGTTATTGCTGAATCCCAGTATATCCGGCTCGCCGTCGTTGCCGCAGATCGCTGCTTCGGTAGCGCCAGATTCCAATGCGATGGAACTGCCATCCACCAGTTTGCGAGTCACCGCAACAAAGTTGTCTGACAAGTCGTAGCATTCGCTCGACAAGGCAGCAGTCGTAATATTGCGCCCCGCCTGCGCCTGCAGCGTACCGGAGAAAGATACTCCCCAGATGCGATTGGCACGATTGTCCAGGTCGGCAAAATTGAACGAAGCATCCGCTATCACCGCCAGGATCAAATTATTGGCATCCGTGATGATGTAAACGTAATTGGCACCCGCCGAAGAGGTATTTTCAAAGGAAAGCGTTTCCGATGCGTCATTTACCACGCAAACGCTGGTATTGACACCACCGCCTGCCAGTTGCACCCGACCGCCGTCCACTTCCTGCTTACTGATTTGCACGAAGTTGTCGGAAAGGTCGAAGCAATCGTCCGCGATCAAATCCGCGTTGATATTGTCGCCCTCGGCGATAACCAGCGACCCGGTGTAAGACACGCCGTACACCCGGCAGATGCCCGGCTCAACGATGTCAAAATCAGCCGTATTGCCCGCCAAAACCGAAAGGACGACCCCGTTTTCATCGGTTACGATAAACGCGTATGGCGTTTCGGCCTCGGTTTGGTTAACGAAGCTCAGCACGTTGCCATCAAGGCTTTCCGCACAGATGGTTTTGTTCGTTTCACCGGTAGCCAACGCCACCGTACCGCCATCGGGGATGGTTCGCGTCACTTCGATGAAATTGTCCGAAAGGTCAAAACAGCCGCTCGCAAAAGTTATTTCCAGCAGGTTGTCGCCGATCGCCGCATTGACGCCTCCCACGTAAGAAGCGCCCCACACGCGCACTTTTTCAGGGGTGAGCATTTCAAAATCGAAGCTGCCGTCTTCGGCAAAAGCCAAAATGGTATTATCCGTATCGGTAATCACGTAGGTATAGAGTGGATCAGCGCTGGTGGTGCTGAAGGCAAGCACATCTGCATTGCCATCGTCGCGGCAGGTAAAAACAGCGCTCTGCCCGCTTTCGGTAGATACGGTGCCGCCATCGGGCGTGACGCCGTTCACGGGAATGAAATTCGTCGTCAGGCTATAACAGATGTCCGCCAGCACCGCAGTTGTTGCATCCTGTCCCGGCTCGGCGAGGATATTGCCCAGGTATGCGAATGCCCACACGCGAAACTGCCCGCTTCCCAGTCCTTCCAGGTCCAGGCGATTGTCGCGGCTAACGCGAATGATCACGTTCTTGTCGTCGGTGATAAGATAGGCAAACGGCTGCGCAAAAGGCGAAACCGTGAAACGAACCCGGTCCGGCAAGCCGTCGCCTTCGCAGAAGTAAAGCTCGGACTGCCCGCCAGGCGCACGTATGACCGCATTCTCGATGCAATATCCCTGACGAACCTGGGCAAAGGTAGCGCCCAACGCTCCAAGTAGAAAAAGAAAAAGCAGCGTACTTTTTAGTTTCATAAAAAGGTAATTTATTTCGTTCTTGAAATTATGCCAAAGTACAATAGATGTAGAATCCGCATGTATGCAAATAAACCTTAACCAGGTATCGGGGGAAGATGGCCTCTCAAAGCGGGTTGTCCTGCTCAATTTAATGGCCGGTTTGTGTTGGATTGCTCAAAGCTCGTGCTAAGTTATTATAATTTTTTTATTATGAGAAATACCGCAACAAATTTTATCAAAAAATACTCGTTTTTTTATTGTTGGCAAAGGTTTTCGGCACACTTCGTCCATCGGGACAAAGTGCACCCTGTCTTTTGCTACGAAAATATAATCCAAAGGTTGCGCAAATTCTCCAAATAAATTTTCTATTTTTGGAAAACAGAATGACGGAATGGATCTACCCCCTGTTTTTTTTTGAAACCGATAGTTTGTAAAAAAGCTATTCCCTCCGTTCCGACCACATCCCGTCCTCCGGGATAGCAAATTGGGTGCTACGTCGGCAAAACTTGCAATTTATCTGCTATTTGTTTGTACCATGTACATCAACAATGAATGTAGGCTGTACTTATGCGAAGATCGTTCAGACATATCTTGTTGTTATCAAGCCTGGCGACGCTCTCTCTGGGTGACCCCGCCTCGCCTGCGCCGGAAGAGGGCATACGCGTGAGCTACGACTATGGAGTGGAAACACTGGTAAGAGATATTTTTGCCAGGGGGGCTTGCCACAACATCAGCAATATCAAAGCCATTGGCAGCAAATCCGGTATTGGCCACTTTGCAGGCGGCAACGAGGTGCTCGGCATGGCGGAAGGCATCATCATTGCTACCGGCCCCATTACCAATGCGGTTGGTCCAAACAAAAAAGGCGACACCAGCGGCGCTTTCGGCTTCAATGACCAGGACCCCGATCTGGCGATGTTCGCAACACACCGCTTGCGCGACGTGGTCGGTATCGAATTCGATTTTGTACCACTCGACTCGTTCGTACAGTTTCGCTACGTTTTTGCCTCGGAAGAATATTGCGAATTTGTTGGCAGTGTTTACAACGATGTGTTCGGCTTTTTCATCAGCGGATCAGGCATTCGCGGCGATTTTTCCAGGGGTGCCAAAAATGTAGCCCTCATTCCGGAAACGGAAGAATACGTTGCCATTAATACCGTCAATCACACCTACAATTCCGCTTATTTCCAAAGGAATGAACTGGAGCGGGACGCTCGCCAGTGCGGACTCGAACCGCTTCCCGCCGAGCAACAATACCGCATTGAATACGATGGCTTTACCAAAATACTCTCCGCCCGGCTAAAACTGATTCCCTGCGAAACCTACCACATCCGGTTTGTGGTTGCCGACGTTGCCGACCGAAACTACGACTCGGCGGTCTTTCTGGAAGCCGGCAGCTTCAACATCGGCGGCACCGTGACGGTAAAAACAGAAGCGGACAATGGCGCACTAGCTACCGAAGGTTGTGCGGATGCGTTCTTCGTTTTTGAACGGGGCGAATCCAATAACACGGACAACGACCTGAGCGTGCGTTTTAAAATCAGCGACCGCAGCACCGCCATCGAAGGGGTCGATTTTGAAACACTGCCGAGAAATATCACTATTCCCGCCGGGAAAAAAGAAACGCGCCTGCCGGTACATTTCATCAATGACGGCGTACCGGAATCCGTCGAAAAGCTAAAAATAGAACTCGACATTCCCTGCGCTTGCTATCAGGGCAGCGCTACGCTGGAAGTCACGGACGCCCCGCCGCTTTCCGTGCAACTGAATGATGCCCTCGCCTGTGCAAACAGCAGCGTGGCAATCGCGCCCGTTGCCAGCGGTGGTATCCCTCCCTACACCTATCGCTGGAGCACCGGCGCTACCACGGAAAAAATTGAAGTAAACGCCAGCGCTGCCGGTCGCTACGCCGTTACGGTATCCGACCAATGTGGCAACAGCGCCATTGACAGCAGCCTGGTAACTCCCATCGCGCCCCCCGGTGCGGCATTGGGCGGCTATGCTGAAATTTGTGTGGGCGATACGGCTCTCCTCGAAGTAACGCTACGCGGAGAGCCACCCTGGCAGATTACCTACAGTATCAATGGCAATCTGCAACCGGATATTGGCGGCATTGAAACGGAAAATTTTCTGCTGCCGGCAACGGAGAATGGCATATACAAACTTCATGCCGTTGCCGATGCCAACTGCCGAACCGTCGCATCCGGACAGGCAACCGTGACCGTCAACACGCTCCGCATTGCCGCAAACGTACAAGCTGTAACCTGCTTCGGCGACCAAAATGGGCGCATTACCGTAACCCCCACCGCAGGTGCCGCGCCTTTTCAGTTTGCATGGCTGCACGATGGCTCGCGGGAGTCCGTCGTGGATAATCTGAGCGCAGGGGCATATTCGTTAAGCCTGACCGACGCATTGGGCTGCAGCCGTCTGTTCGATATAGAGGTTCCTACCCCCGAACCGCTAACCCCGGTTATTTTTACCTGCGACAATCTCACGGATGCTGATTTTAAATTTTCGGCCGGAGGGGGTACACCGCCCTACCAATATGCTACGGATGGCATTCACTTTTCTGACTATTCCATATTTCAAACGCTGGAACCGGGCAGTATGTATGAACTTACCATCCGCGACGCCAACGGCTGCACATTGCAACAGCCTATTCAAATGCCGCCGGTTTATGACCAGATGGTGGAACTGCCCCCAACGCTGGAATTGAAATTGAGTGATTTTTATAATTTAACTCCGGTGCTGAACATCCCGCCTGAACTGGTGGACAGCATCCGGTGGTCGCCTGCCGTCGGGCTGAGTTGTGCGGACTGCCTGCACCCCGAAATCGAAGCCGTACAGGAGGTCACATACACTATTCAGATAACCGATATTTTCGGCTGCACGGGCCAAGCCAGCGTCCGCATCCAACTGAACCGAAGCCTTGATGTATTCATTCCCTCGGCTTTTTCGCCCAATGGCGATGGCGTAAACGACCGGCTCACCGTTTTTGCCAACCGGCGTCAGGTCAGTCGTGTTGTTTCTTTCAAAGTTTTTGATCGCTGGGGCAATCAGGTTTTCGCTGCCCACGACCTCCTGCCCAATGATGAACAAAGCGGCTGGGACGGCACCATCGGCGCTCAGATATCCAATGCCGGACTTTTCGTGTATGTCGCTGAAGTTGAACTGGTTGATAATACCCGAACGCTTCTCAAAGGGCAGGTAATGCTGGTGCGCTAAACGGTCTTACTTACTGCAGAATACTATTCAGGCTGAAGCCAAACTGCGCACTTGCCTGCGCTCCGGGTTCCAGGATAATCAATCCCTCTCCATTATTAAAAGCATTGATATTGCAGGTCATCGGCTCAATGGCAATGGACTGCCGCCCCGGCGGAATGAACAACTGCAAATAATTGAACTTCCCCTCCCCTGCTTCCTGCCAGAAATAAAGTTGCTGAGCGCCGTTTTGCAGGCGCACCTCTTCTCTGCCGGCTGCTGCTTTGAGTACGAAACAATTGTCCAGATTGGTTTTGCCGATGCGTGCCAATTCTTCGAATGGCGGGAACGCCCGGCGCTTGCCCGTGGGCAGCATTTTATCGTCGATCAGAATTTCTTCGCACGCCGGTACTTTCAATTCCAGGTCATCCACTTTTTCGGCTAATTTAAAGTAAGGATGCCAGCCAAAGCCCACCGGGATGGGTTGTTGGTCATCATTAACAAACGTCATTTCACAAGTGAAATATCCCGGCTCCTTCATCTTGAAAGCAACGCTGAATGTATAGGCAAACGGATAGGCTTCCTCGTCGCCTGCGCGCTGCCCGATGCAGGTAATTTTGGCGTAGTGCTCCGTCATTTCGATGTTTTCCACGCGCAGGGGCGCTTGCATACCCAGGCCATGCAGGGCATTGCCGGTTGCTGGATCATTGACCGGAAATTGGTATTGCTTGCCTGCCCATTCGTATTTGCCTTGCTTCAGGCGATTCGGAAAGGGGTACAGCACGACATTTTTAGCCCACTTATTTTCCTGCAATTCCTCCGGCGTCGTGTAGCCATCGAGTACAGATTTGCCGGCGAAGCGAAGATCCAGCATACAGGCACCAACATCGGGCACGATGGTGAAACCGTTATTGGAAGATTCATTTTGTACAGCGTATTGTTTATAATCGCCAAAGGCGGATACGTCCAATTGATACATGGTTGCGGTTGTGATTTCGCTCAAAGATAAAAAAATGACCGCAAGGGCAAAGCACCCGACCGATTTCCGGTGTTGTTTTTTATCTAAAACCAAATCAATTTGGTACTTAAAATCAGGTAATTAGTCCGATTTTGTATTATTTTTGAGGAAAACACTACCGGCCTAGCAACGACAAGCACACTACATGCGTTTCTAACGACGATATTCTTTTGCAATAACAAATCAACAACCGGACTAAAATGAAAACTGCTACCACCCAGGAACGCGTTATAACACTCGTCAGCGGCATGCTGAAAGTACCTCCGTACAAGATCAACCCTTACACCAGCCTGCGCGACGATCTGCACCTCGACGCCGTAGATTTGCTGCTGCTTATCGCCGCTCTGGAAAACAACTTCAAAGTATATCTCACCGCCGAAGAAGCCGACGCCATTGATACCATTGAAGATGCCAGCACTTTTATGCAACGAAAAGCCGCCTGAATCGATGGAAGAAAGCAGAGTAGCCCACCTCAAACGCATCGCTTATGAACTGGACATGACATACCAGCCCGAAGATGAGTGGGGGCTGCTCCATCTGCTGGAAGATTTCAAACTGTTCCAAAGAGGCGGTCGAAAACGCATCGAGCACATCTTGCGCCACCCGGACGCCATGCTGGAAACCGATGTGCGCATTTTCGACTACCGCTATACCGCCAGCACCGGCAAGAGCAGCCAAACTTACAAACAAACCGTTTTTTTCATGCAATCCCAAAAGCTGGGATTGCCGCAGTTTTGGATGAAGCCAGAGCACTTTTTTCACAACATCGGCGAGTTTTTGGGCTTCACCGAAGACATTGATTTTGAAGAGCATCCCAAATTTTCAAAACAATACTGGTTGAAAAGTGAAAACGAGGGCTACCTGCGCGCTTCCCTCCCCGATCCGTTTTTAAAATTTTTCACCATCGAAAAAGACTGGACGCTGGAAGGTATCAATTACTATCTGCTTTTCTATCGGAAAAACCACTTGCTGGCACCGAAGCAAATCAAGGATTTTTATCAGAAAGGTATGCGGATCTGTGAGATGTTGTATGCCAAACCATTCTAATTTTCTTTAACATTCAAGCCCTTGTATCCCAAACCTTTTTGTTTTCCACGAGCGTTTGTTTAAAACTTTCCGTTTTTATTGTCGAATGCCTCAACCACTTTCGCTATTTTTATGTAATTCGTAGAGGGCTATTTGGATCGGTGATCTGCCTTTCAACCTTTCCACCCTTCAACCTTTAAACCAAACGACATGCCAGAATTCGTTCATTTACACTGCCATACGCAATATTCGCTGCTCGACGGTGCGTCGGACATCGGCGCGATGATGGATAAAGCCGCTGCCGATGGGCAGAAAGGCGTCGCGCTCACCGACCACGGCAACATGTTCGGCGCGTTTAAGTTTGTTGCCGAAGCGGAACGGCGCAACTTGAAACCCATCGTTGGCTGCGAGTTTTATCTGGTGGAAAATCGTCATGTAAAAGCATTCTCCCGCGCGCAGGGCGAGCAGGATGTGCGCTATCATCAACTTTTGCTGGCGAAAAATCGGCAAGGCTACGAAAACTTGTCCAAGCTCTGTTCGCTGGGTTTTATTGAGGGTTTGTACAGCAAGTATCCGCGCATTGATAAGGAACTTTTAGAGCAGTATCACGAAGGCATTATTGCGACGAGTTGCTGCATTGGCGCGGAAATTCCGCAGACCATCTTGCAAGGAAAGCACGAGGAAGCGGAGCAGAAATTGCGCTGGTGGCTGGATATGTTTGGCGAGGATTATTACATCGAATTGCAAC
>CAZFBU010000006.1:35977-57071 GCA_964517175.1 uncultured Saprospiraceae bacterium | reverse complement strand
TAATTTAGAAAGAACTTAAAATGGACGGGGTGTGTGAAAAAGCACAGCCCGTTTGTTTTTTAAAATGGGGCGTTTTTTATCTTTGCACCGGTTTTTAAAATTGATCGTTGTTAACTTTTAATGGCAACGCAGGCAAACAATTAGCAGTTATTTAACTTTTCCAGCTATGGCAGAAATTGAAAATGTAGGTAAAAAGGGCTTTTGCCTGATGTATTTGATCGTTGGTATTATCTTATTCGTTATCCTGGTTATTTGGATTTACAATGTCAATTTTGCGGATGTACCGGTAAAGTGATCGCTGATCAACACGCCTTTCACTTGTACATTTCCTCTATTTCCTTGTGATATTTTTCAAGGATGAAATGCCGCTTTGCCTTTAGGGTAGGGGTTAGCTCTCCTGTTTCTTCCGTCCAATTTTGATGCATTAAATGAAAATGGCGAATGCGTTGATGCGTTGGCAGGGTTTCGTTCACCTGCTGTATTTCCTGCTCCATTTTTTGCAATACTTTAGGATTTAGCACCATAAACTGCGGTGCCGTCCAGTGCACTTCATTTTCCTTACACCAGCGTTCCAGCGTTGGGAAGTGCGGTACAATCAGCGCCGCGACCGATGGTCGGTTGAATCCAAGAATGAGGCATTGCTCAATAAATGGGTTCGCACACATGGCATGTTCTACGAGTTGGGGCGCCACGTACATACCTACGGAAGTTTTGAAAATGTCCTTTTGCCGGTCGGTGATGCGCAGAAAACGCCGGAATACAAACTTCCCAACATCGCCCGTGTGCAGCCAGCCATCTGCCCGAAGCACGGCTTTGGTCTCGGCTTCTTTTTTGAAATACCCTTGCATTACATTCGGGCCGCGTACCAAAATCTCACCCTCCCCATTTTCATCCGGATTATCAATGCGAACCTCCACACCCGGCACCGGAATGCCCACCGTTCCAAAGCGTACTCCACCCGGCTCAAAGCGGTTGAAGGCTACTACCGGGGAGGTTTCCGTCAGTCCATATCCTTCGCGAATGCGGATGCCGGCGCAGGAAAACAACTTGCCCAATGCCGGTTGCAGCGCCGCCGCTCCAACGGCTATGCCACGCACCGCACCCCCCAATTGCCTGCGCCATTGACGATACACCAAAATATCCGCTATCAGATGCCACAGCCAGTAGGTAGGTAACGGAAAACGCTTGGTTTCGTTGTATTTTTCGCCCATCCGGATCGCCCAGGTCACAATTTTACGCACAAACAAAGGCTTGGTTGCTACTTCTGCCAGTATGCCGTTGTAAACCCGTTCCAGAACTTTTGGCACCGCCGTAAAATAATGCGGACGAGCTTCGCGCAAATCTTCGATGAGAGACGCCTGCCCCGACTGGTAATAAATAGACGATCCGGCTGCCATGTATGTGAACAAAACCATCCGTTCAAAAATATGGCTCGGTGGTAAAAAGCTGAATACCCGGCATTCGTAATCAACTGGGATGAGTGAAATCACCGATTTTATATTGCTGACAATATTGCGGTGCGAAAGCATGACTCCCTTGGGCTCGCCGGTGGTACCGGAAGTGTAGATAATCGTTGCCAGGTCGTTTTCGTCAATGGTATGTTTGATGGTTTCGATGCGCTGTAAGTCCGCTGCGGCAGGTTTTTTTATCAGGTCTTCCCACGAAAGAAAATCACTTCCTGTTTCGATACAAAAAACGTGCACAGGATTCGGCAGGCTTTGGTTGATGCGCTCAATCTGCCGGGCCAGTTCCTCGGTTGCAGCCAGGCAAACCTTTGCTTCGGTTTCGCGCAGAATGTATTCAATTTCCGGTGAACGGGCATTGCCGTGCAACGGGGCGACCACTGCCCCAATCTGCTGTGCCCCGAGGTCAAAGAAATTCCACTCCGGACTGCCGGCGTGGGCAATGACGGCAACGATGTCGCCTTTTGCAATACCCAGATGGAGCAAGCCCGCGCTCACCCGATTGGTCTCGTCAACGCATTCCTGCGTTCGGAAGCTGCGCCAGCTTTCTCCTTGCCGGATAGACAGCGCTTTCTCATTCGCAAAACGCGCTTGCTGATATGGTAAAATTTCAAACAGGCGATAAAAATCCATACAATAAGATGCTTGATCGCCCTGAAATTAAGTAATTCACCGCTGAAATGGATATGTAAGCGTGCAGAATTGTTTCAATTTCCGGAAACGATGCCATCCTGTTCTATAACGAAAGTGATCTGATAATCAAAAAATTATATTTAAAACTGATAATCAGGTAGTTGAAAAATAAAAAATGTAATGCGGTTTATCCGTAAAAGCATTATCCCTAAAATGAGAATTGCCGCAATGATGCACTCATTGCGGCAATTCCGGGTGGTTTTCGCTCTGATCATCAATTAGCGGTGCTAATCAGATCATGTATGATACTGAGTGTTTCGTGAATGTGCACATCTTTGGAGACCGCCTCAACGAAATTATTATTGCGTGCCTTTTCTGCTTCATCTGCATTGACGCGTACCACGTCGCTCTTGAGGTTTTTGACATTCAGGTTAACCACGCTGTCGAACAGACCATTGAAAGCTTCTGCTTCCTGGTTGCGCTTTTCTACCAGCGTCTGGAATGCCTGTAGCTTCAGCGGGTAGGAAGTTTCTTCCCGCTGCGTTTTGATACGCTGGGCATTTTCGAGTATTTTATTAAACACATCGCTTTTTTCCACGCGTTTTTCACTGGCTGCGCGCAATTTTTCCACGCCTCTCAGTTGATATACATCCTGCTGGAAATTCAGGGCGCCAATCTCCGTCCACGGTAGCGGATTATCATAGTCCCGTTCACCCATTTCGATATAATGGTAGGTATCCGGCAAAACGATATCGGGAGTCACGCCGCGCAGTTGTACCGAGCCGCCGTTGACGCGGTAGTATTTCTGAATGGTCAGTTTTACTTCGCCGAGCGGTTTCATGTCGTCATTGCCCTGCACCAGCCGGTCCAGTGGCCAGAAGCGTTGCACCGTACCTTTGCCATGCGTGGATTTACTGCCCACGATGAGGGCGCGACCGTAATCCTGCATAGCGGCTGCCAGTATTTCTGAAGCGGAAGCGCTGAATACATTGGTCATAATGACCAGCGGACCGTCGTACTGCACGCGCGGATCCACATCCTCCCAGATTTCCGGGTCGCGATCCCGGTATTTTGCCTGCACGATAGGACCTTCCTCAATGAACAAACCAGACATATTGACTACCTCGTTGAGATAGCCGCCACCGTTGTTTCGTACGTCGAGAATGACGCCGTTCACACCTTCGGCTTTCATTTTTTCCAACTCTTTGGCGATATCCGAGGAACATTTCCTGCCATTGGGCGATTCGTAGTCTGCGTAGAAACTTGGAAGATTGATATAACCAATTTTCTCGTTGGGCTTTGCGCCTTCCAGGATGAGCGACTTGGCAAATGTTTCTTCAAATTCGATCAAATCCCGGACAATCTCAATGTCTTTAATCGAGCCGTCCTGCTTCTTGACCGTAAGGGTCACTTTTGTTCCCTTTTTACCACGAATGTACGTCACCACATCCTGGGTAAGCAATCCGGTCATATCCACCGGTTCGGTTTCATCTTCCTGTTTTACTTTCAGAATGAGGTCGTTTTCCTGCAACTCCTTTCCTTTCCATGCCGGACCACCAACCACGATACTCGTGACTTTTGTGTATTCGCCGAGTTGTCCGAGCGTAGCGCCAATGCCTTCCAATCTGCCGTTCACCCGAATGTCGAAGTCTTGTTTATCCTTTGGCTGCAGGTAATCGGAATGCGGATCAAAGATATTGGTAAAAGCGCTCAGGTAATAGCTCAGGCGGGTCGAACGGGATATTTTTTTCATACGGCTGAACCAGTCATCGTATTGCTCAACCAGCGCCTTACGGGCTTCTTGTTCAAGTTGTTCCAGCGACTTCTGCTCCCCTTCCTCTTCTCCGAGTTCTTGCTGTGCTTTCAGGTTGTCGGTGATGCGGGAAACCGCCTGGTACTTAAGGTACAACCGCCAGAATTCCTGCAATTCCGCGTCGTTTTTCGGAAAAGTACGCTTTTCGGTGTCCAGTTCGATATATTCTTCTTTCTCCAGATCAAAAGGCTTAGACAGGATTTTTCGATAAAATCCCTGTGTTTTATCAATGCCTTTATTTAAAAGCTCCAGGGACAAGTCAAAAAAGTCGAATTGTCCGGTGAGCGCCTCATCATCGAGGTCATTTTTGTATTTTTCCATTTGCCGGATATCCTGTTGGGTGAGAAAACGCCGCCCGCTGTCGATTCGATCCAGGTACAGATCAAAGAGCTTGCCGGAAAATTGGTCGTTCACCATGGTGGGCTGGTAATGCAGTTGATTCATTACCTTCAGGACACTGAACATCAGCAGCGCCTCTTTCTTGCCATTATCAAATTTTGGGTAAAATGCTGCTATGATTATAGTCACCAACAACACAGAAAAGAAGATCGGTCCTCTCAGCTTCATAAAAGTTCTTTTAATGGTAGTAAAGGAAAGCATTTGCATAAGCATTTATTATCGCACTGGTTTATAACGATAACTGCTAGATAAATATATTGTTTTCGGCACGAAATGTTTGATGATTATCGTGCAAAAATAATTTTTAACAAAAGAATAACAAGTTGTCGCTCTCGGAAACAGGATTTCTAACCAAGATGAGCTTTTTCAAGATGATGGGATAAAGTTACATTCTTTTTTGCATTCGTGCAACGTCTTAACATAACAAAAACGCCCCACCGGTGATCGGTGAGGCGCTATTTGGCTTGATACAAAGCCTTTATTTTACAATAGCGGCGCAATAACCAATGCTACCACTGACATCAATTTCAGTAGGATATTCAAGGATGGGCCGGACGTATCCTTGAACGGGTCACCTACCGTATCACCTACTACCGCTGCTTTGTGCGGCTCGGAACCTTTGTAGTACTTCTGCCCCTGAATATCAACACCTTCTTCAAACATTTTCTTCGCATTATCCCAGGCACCACCGGCATTCGACTGGAAAATTGCCATCAGTACGCCGGTAACCGTAACCCCTGCCAGCAGGCCACCCAGCATTTCTGCACCGCCCAGGAAGCCAACGACTACCGGCGTGGCCACTGCGATCACACCCGGCAGCACCATTTCCCGGATGGAAGCGCGGGTAGAAATTTCTACACACTTCCTGTATTCGGCCTTGCCGTCTGCTGCGTCAAATATCTTGCGATCGGCATCGCTCCATTCGTTCATTTCTTTGCCATCATTCCGGCGCATCGCTTCCAGGGCTGCTTTCAGTTCCGGGATATTTGCAAATTGACGACGCACCTCCTGTATCATATCCATTGCTGCGCGCCCCACTGCGCCCATCGACAGGGCAGAGAAGAGGAATGGCAACATACCGCCCAGCAATAGGCCAGACATGACCAGCGGTCTGGCAATGTTGATACTGTTGATCTCGGCTGCCGTCATAAAAGCGGCAAACAGCGCCAACGCCGTCAGTGCCGCTGAGCCAATTGCGAAGCCCTTCCCAATTGCTGCCGTGGTGTTGCCTACGGCGTCCAGTTTGTCCGTGCGTCCGCGTACTTCCTTGGGTAAATCACTCATTTCGGCGATACCGCCGGCATTATCCGAAATCGGACCATAAGCATCTACTGCCAACTGAATGCCCGTGTTGGAAAGCATACCAACTGCCGCAATCGCAATGCCATACAAGCCGGCAAATTCATACGCGCCGATGATCGCTGCCGCCAGAATGACGATCGGAATAGCGGTGGATTGCATACCCACGCCCAAGCCTGCGATGATGTTTGTAGCGCTACCGGTCAGAGACTGATCGACGATCTTCTTTACCGGGCGCGTACCCGTACCCGTGTAGTATTCCGTAACCAAGCCGATCAACAGACCAGCTACCAAACCAAAGATTACAGCCAGGATCACGCCCAGCGTGCTATATTCAAAGCCCGTCTTGTCAATCCAGTTGCCCGGCAGCATCCAGTTTACGATACCAATCGTCGCTGCCAGCATGATCGCGGCAGAAATAAACTCGCCTCTGTTCAATGCCTTTTGCGGATCACCCCCTTCCTTTACACGCACGAAAAAGGTGCCAAAAATGGAAGTGACAATACCAACACCCGCCAGCACCAATGGCAGCAGCACCGCGTTCAGCCCAGCGAATTCGTTCGTTTCTTCAAAGCCGACCACACCGATGAACGTTGCACCCAGCACCATGGTACCGATAATCGAACCCACATAGGATTCGAAGAGGTCAGCGCCCATACCGGCTACGTCCCCCACATTGTCACCTACGTTATCGGCAATTGTTGCCGGATTCAGCGGATGATCCTCCGGGATGCCGGCTTCTACTTTTCCCACCAGGTCCGCGCCTACGTCAGCCGCTTTGGTGTAAATGCCGCCACCTACACGAGCAAATAATGCAATGGAGGATGCTCCAAAAGAAAAACCAGTGATGACCGTAATGACTTTATTGATGTCCCAACCAATGTTAGAATACAGAAGGAAGAGGGAGCCTAGTCCTAAAACGCCCAATCCGACCACGCCAAGTCCCATCACCGAACCGCCGGCAAAAGCCACTTCCAGGGCTTTGCCGAGGCTGGTGCGCGCTGCGTTGGTGGTACGTACATTCGCTTTGGTTGCTACGCGCATCCCGATGTAGCCCGCCAGCGCCGAGCAAACCGCGCCAAGTACAAAGGAAAGTGCAATCAGCGGAGAAGAATTTTCTGTGTTGCCACTGATACCCAGCAGAATAGCTACGCCCGCTACAAAAATGATTAATACCCGGTACTCCGCCCGCAAAAATGCCATCGCACCATCAGCAATGTTTTTGGCAATCATCGCCATTCTTTCCGTCCCGACTTCCTGCTTCGACACCCAGGCCGAGCGCCAGAAAGTATATAGCAACGCCAGTACGCCAAAGACCGGTATTGCATAAATAATCGTACCACTCATATCTTGTATCGTTTAAGTTTTAAGTTGGTTAAAAAATAAAGCTTGCAGGTTTGTGTTCATCATCGATAATTTCAAAACATATTACCTGCATCCGTTAAATGACCGCAAAAGTAAACCAATATTTTGGCTTGACCAACTAATTTTTGGTTTGGATGTGCGGTTATTTGGTTGTTGAGCTCCTGATTATGAATAGAATATAATTTCCGGCTACTTTTTGGGGATTATTCTTGCAACCACTCAACTTTTTCCGCAATTGGCGTGCGTTTGCCCGGCAATTCGGGTAGGTTGTGATAGCCCATGTAGAATAAACCGAGGCACTTTTCGCCTGCCTCCAGCCCCAGAAATTCATCGGCTTCGAGCGCCGCACGGGGCGTGCTCCAGTAGCAACCAATATCGTAAGCGGTACACGTCAACCACATATTTTGCACCGCACAAGCTACGGCTGCAATTTCTTCCCACTCGGGCAAGCGCTCCTCCGGATCGCGCTGCATGCAAATGGCGATTACACAAGCCGAACGCTGCGGGTTTTGCAGGTTTTTTTCGTATTTCTTATCGGAAAAGCTTTCCGCCGGAGTATTCGCTCGGTACCAATCTGCCAGGTAATGCCCCAGGCGCGCCCGGGCATCATCGGTAAAAACCCTGAACCGCCAGGGTTCGGTAAGGCGGTGGGTCGGTGCCCAGTTGGCGTTTTCCAGAATGTCTTCAATAATCGCCCGGGAAATGGGCTTGTCGTTGTACATTTTTGGAAAAATTGATCGCCGTTGATGGATAATTGTACGAATTTGTTCTGGTGTGACGTTCATAATTTGCGTATTTGTTGCAAAGATAAAATCTATCGCCAAATTTTAATATTCAAATCTTTCAGTAAAAATTGAAAGTTTGTAGCAAAAAGCGTATATTGCAAAAAAATATCTGCTATGACATACACTCAGCGCTTTTTTCATCACTCCGATACCGCAATTCAGACGATGCTGATCGTCGGGGCAGTGGTTTTGGGCATTATGTCCCCGATTTTCTACTTTTTATTGTTGTTTGTCATTGGCATCTGGCAGTTGAGCAGCGCCCTGTTTCGCATGATCGCTCTTCGGAACTTCACGACCTTCACCTACTTCATGTCTGCCGTTACTTATTGCATGTTGCTCAGTTTCGCCAGTTCTCTTCTTCCACTCACCG
This sequence comes from uncultured Saprospiraceae bacterium, assembly GCA_964517175.1. GTDB lineage: Bacteria > Bacteroidota > Bacteroidia > Chitinophagales > Saprospiraceae > JADJNW01. The sequence continues at coordinate 48,944 of CAZFBU010000006.1, read as the reverse complement.
GCAAATTAGAAATGATTTTCGGCATTTGGTTCGTTTGCATTGTGCCAACGGTCGGCGCTGTTTGGTATTTGCAACATTGCCTGCAAATGATACCGCAGCAAAACGACGCCATCGACAATGATCTTGTGCCGGAGCGTTCCAATCGATTTGATTGGACGCCCGAGCCGGTGCGCGTAAGCAATAAGCGACTGCTGCCCTTCCAATCCTGAAAGCAAGTATTCAGGGTATTGTATGTTGTTGGGTAGATAAAAAAGCAAGTAAAGCGAGCGATGCGATGACCAGCCAGAAGCGAAGATCGCGATAGAAAACGTTGTTTTTCTCCGTCATGTTTGTATCTAAGTTTGTGCCTTAAAGTAATGTCGTTGCAAGCCAATAATTTTCATACGAAAAAAATTAATTGCCTACACCTTATTTGCAGCAAAAAAGATACCATAGCATTTTTCGATAATATGAATTTACAGGGCAGGGTTACGTAGCTGGCGATTGATTCTTTTGACGAGCGCGGGGCCTTCATATATCAAACCCGTGTAAATCTGCACGAGCGAAGCACCCGCTTCCAGCTTTTCGAGTGCATCCGCCGGGCTGGCGATACCGCCCACGCCGATGATGGTGATTTGCCCGTTAGATTTCTCTTTCAAATAGCGAATAACTTCCGTTGAACGTTGCCGCAGGGGCTGCCCGCTCAGTCCGCCGGCGCCGATCTTTCCGGTTTCCTGCTGCAAACCCTCGCGGCTGATGGTGGTATTGGTGGCAATGACTCCGTTGATGCCCGTGTTTTGGACGATTTCTACAATATCGTCGAGCTGCGCATCGGTCAGGTCCGGTGCAATTTTCAACAAAATTGGTTTGGGTGTTTTACGCTGCTGGTTCAATTCCTGGAGTCGATTCAGCAATTTGGTGAGCGGCTCCTTGTCCTGCAATTCGCGCAAGCCCGGCGTATTCGGTGAGCTGACGTTCACCACGAAATAATCGACGTGCGGGAAGAGTTGCTCAAAGCAGATTTCGTAATCCCGGACAGCTTCCTCGTTCGGTGTTACCTTATTTTTGCCAATATTGCCACCAATAATCAGTCCCTTCGGACGCTTACCTTGCAGGCGTTGTGCCAATGCCGCCACGCCCGCATTGTTGAAGCCCATGCGGTTGATCAGTGCTTCGTCTTTGGGCAGGCGAAACAGGCGCGGTTTGGGGTTGCCCGCTTGCGGCTGGGGCGTTACCGTGCCGACTTCCACGAAGCCAAAACCCAGCGCCGCCATTGTAGGAAAAGCGTTGCCATCTTTATCGAAACCGGCTGCCAGTCCGATCGGATTTTTGAATTTCAAACCAAAAACTTCACGTTCTAATTTCGGATCATTTACCGCGTAAGCTTTTCGCACCAGCCAGCCGACTAAAGGTATTGCCAGCAAAATGCGAAAGAGCGTCAGCGTCAGGTAGTGCGCGCGCTCGGGCGGCAGTAGGAAAAACAGTGGTTTGAGTAGAAGTTTGTACAAGGTTGAAATGATTTTCGGCAAAGGTAGGGAATTGGGAGGATGGAAGCATGGGAGCATGGGAGGATTTTTGAAACAAAAAGGGGTGGTAGCTATTTTAGCTACGCACCCTGTAATCATAATCCCAAAAACTAATCTTTATAGAAAATCTAATTTCTTGTCTTATGCTTTTTCCTCGGCCTTTACCAGCAGTTGGAAGCCATTGCCGTGGATATTGACGATTTCGATGTTTTCATCCTGCTTTAAGTACTTTCGGAGTTTGGTCACAAAAACGTCCATACTGCGTGCCGTGAAGTAGTTGTCTTCGCCCCAAATCTTGGTCAATGCCTCTGATCTTGGCAGAATATCATTTAAATGTATTGCAAACATACGCAAAAGTTGCGCTTCTTTGGGTGATAATTTGATTTTTTCTTCCTCCGTACCATCTAAATCAAACGTCAAGATACGCAAAGGGTAATTAAAATGGTACTTTCCTATATGAAATTCTTTAATTTCTTCCTTTGGATCTGCCTTCTGCTGGCTGCGCTTCAAGATCGCCTGGATGCGGTAGAGCAGCTCTTCGGAGTTGAACGGCTTGCTGATGTAGTCATCAGCGCCAATTTTGAAACCTTTGAGCACGTCCTCCTTCATCGTTTTGGCAGTCAGGAAGATGATTGGCATTTCCGTGTCCTGCTCGCGTACTTCTTTCGCCAAGGTGAAACCGTCTTTTTTTGGCATCATCACATCGAAAATGCAGAGATCGAATTCGCCTTTATTGTAGCGCTCCAATCCTTCCTCACCGTCGGTTGCCAGCGTAACTTCGTAGTCATGCATCTCCAGGTATGAGCGTAGCACGTCGCCAAAATTTTGATCGTCTTCCACCAATAGGATTCTGTTGTTTGCCATCTTAAGTCTTTTTTCTTTTACCGGTTATCGGTGAACCACTTTCATGGGATAGATTTGTATCATCCTGATAACCAATTTCTTATGTTTATACTTTAAATGGGAAAAAGAGCATAAAGCTACTTCCTTTTCCAGGTTCACTTTTCACGTCAATATTGCCTTTGTGCGCCGTCATCATGGCTTTCACGTAGCTCAGCCCAAGTCCGAAGCCTTTTACATCATGCAAATCGCCGGTATGCACGCGGTAAAACTTATCGAAAATGTGCTTCCGCTCTTCCTTGGTCATGCCGCGTCCCTTGTCTTCAATGGTTACCTCTACGCCACCGGATACATTTTTGGTGTAAATCGTAATTTCCGGGGCTTCGGGCGAATACTTATTGGCATTATCCAGCAAGTTATTGATGATATTGGAAATATGCGTCATATCGCCTTCCACGACCGGTTTGTTTGCCTCGAGTATTGCCGTTGCGGTGCCGTTGCGCTTTTCCACTTGCAGTCCGATATTTTCTACTGCATACTGAATAATTTCGTGCAGATTGATTTCGGACAACTTCAGGGAGAAGTCCTGCTTTTCGATGACTGCCATCTGCAAAACTTTCTCCACCTGATTATTCATACGAATATTTTCCTGTTTTATTATGTTGGCAAAGCGGCGTACTTTTTCGCTGTTGCTGGCGATCATCGGGCTGGTGATGGAGTCGGCAGCCAGTGAAATGGTGGCAATGGGCGTTTTGAATTCGTGAGTCATGTTGTTGATGAAATCATTTTTCATCTCCGAAACTTTCTTTTGTCGGAAAATGACATTGATGGTGTATCCAAAACAAAACATGATGATAGCCGTAAAAAGCAGTGTGCCAATAAAGTTGCGCCACGCAGAGCGCCATACGTAGTTATTTTTTGAAGGGAAATAGACCATCAGCGAGCCGGGTGCCGGCATATCTTTTGGAAATAGATTAACCTGATAGCGGGAATTATAGATATTTTCGTAGCCAGGCAGGGTTTCGGTTGTTTGTACATGCTCCACCATGTAGTGCCCGTCAAGGATGACAAAGCTGTTCGTCTTGTTGGAAAATACGCCAAAGTTGTAACCAATACCAATGCCCCGGTCTTCCAGTTCCTGATCGAGAATTGCTTGCAAATACTGCAGATTTACCCGCTCGGCCAGCGGGATGTCATGGGCTCCCTGGTTGTAGTAAATCAAGAGCTTGCGGTACGCGCGTTCGCGGCGGGTGGTGCACTCGATGCAGTCGCAGGCATTATTCGATTCGGCGATCAGGCGCTCCATCAGGCTTCTGGCGTCAATGCCAACAGCACTTTCTTCCATGTCGAACTGGCGCATGATATCCAGCAGCCCATCGCTGGAAATCTCCCGCTGAAAGTAGCTGGCTGCGAAGCCATTCCAGGTATGGCTGAAGTATTCCCGGTTTTCTTTTTCCTCCAGACGTTGGGCTACCGCCTTCAGCGCTTCAAATACATCTTTTTCAAACTTGCTTTCGTTGATGCGAATGGAAGTAAGAATCAGACTCATCTGCAGCCATACGACCCCGATAACGGCGGCACTCATTAAACCGATGATGATCCCAATTATTTTTCTGTTCATCTGGAGCTACATTGCTTTTTTCTGGTCCATCTTAAATTGTGTAACGTTTAATTTTTACAAAATTAGAGATTTAACCGGCTGCTTCCCCGGAGTTTAACAGACATTTAACGTCTTGCAATCCAGATGATTGCCTGTTTCGCAATTACATACCAATTGTTAAATTTTGCAGATAAAAAACGTTTGCCTTTTGCGAAATGTTTCATTCTCCCGGTTTTATTTGCCGGAAAGGCTGGAAAGAAAAAACCCGGAGCGGATGCACATACGCTTGCTCCGGGCGGTAATTTTTTTATTGCAACTGGAAGCGTACCACCACCCCACCCGCTGCATCGGTGCGCGGGAAACCGGCGGAAGTCTTCGGTACGTTGCGGCGATAGTCGAAGAACAACCGCAATGACAACTGTTGGTTGAGCTTGTACTCGGCGGAAGGCGAAAAGCTCAGTTGGTAATTACCCCGGGTTGGCTCAATGATGCCCTGATCGAGCAGGTGGTTGAAGGTCACGTCGTCGCGCAGAGAAAAATTGAACTGGATATCGAGGTCGTTATTTTGCAACTGCCCGCCTCCGGGTCGTGCCGGTTGGCGCTGGTTGCCGGGCTGCTGTTGGGGTTGCTGCTCGCGCTGGTTACGCTGTTTATTTTTTTGTCCGGTCAGAAATCCAATATTAATACCTCGCATCAGGTATCCGAAACCAAATACGATCTCCTCTACCTGTGTTTCGCTCAGTTGGTTGCTGATAAAGCTCATGGCGAGTGTTCTGGACTTTTTATAGTCAAAATTGAAGGACATGCCGTTGACCAATGTGGCGTTGACTGCCAACAATGGCTGAAAACCTTCCTGGATAGCAATCTCGGGTATTTCCAGCCGGGGATAAAAGTTGCCGTTCAACTCATTGAATGCGCCCTGGTCCCGGGTGCGCAGGAAATCCAGACCGGTGTTAAACCGACTGACGGTCAGGGTTGATTTATAGCCGTGCGTCAGGCTGAAGTTCTGGAAAATATCCTTAAACAGTGGCAGGCGCGATAGCCCGTTGTAGGTCAGTCGCCAGTTGGGCATTGGTTGCTGGTCGAATACATTTAATTTCGTCACATTGGGATCCTCGTCGGTATAAGCGGAGAGGAATGCCGGAATGAGCACGTCCTGCTGGGTGCGACCATAGCCGTCGGTGTAGCCTTGTTGTGCGAGATCTTCGTTGCTGTGCTGGTCGGTGCCCAAGCGTTGCGAAATAATCACGCGGTTATTTTCAAAGGAACGAAAAAGGGTAAGAATATCTTCCCGGCTATCCCGGAAAAGCGTATTCAGTGCCATGTAGGAAATGGTCATGGAGCCAATATCCTGCGGCACGGTGTGCTGAAATTCTCCGCCAGCTTCCAGCACTTTGAAATATTCGCTGTGGGTTTCCTGAAAGGCTTTGGTTAGTTCCAGATCGATGCGAAAATCGCGGAAAGGCTCCAGCGTGGCGCGCGCATCGATGTTTTGGGTGTATTCCTGCACGACCTGCTGGTTCACGAATACGCTCTGACTAAACCACCTCCGGTTTCGGAACAGCCAGTCTTCGCTCGAACCATACTGGTCTTCACGCAGCGTCCGGATATTGGGTTGTAGCCCGGCTACAAAACCCCAGCCCGGTGCATCGAAATTTGGTCCCAGCCCCATCAGCTCTGCCTGGGGTGTAAAGCCGGGCACAATGGTGCCAAGTCGTTCGGTGAAGTTAAAGCGGGCGCTTCGCAATAGCAACAGCGGACGAATCAGTACCCGCTCCAGCGTGCTGGGCTGGCCTTCCGGTCGTTGTCGGCTGCCCTGCTGCTCCGTTGCCGGCGGCTGCCGCTCCCGAGGGTTTTGCGGGGCACGCCGGTTGGTAGCAGGCGTAGCCGGGCGATCAATTTTTTTCAAGTAATCAATCTTGCTGTACAAATTGGCAAAGTTCATATCCACCGAAAACTGCCGGTTCTGGCTATTCTGAATGATATTGCCGAGGCTGTCCACATTCAGGGCGGCAGCGGTCCAGTTGTAATCCGCCTGATAACTGGCTCGTGCTTGTATCCAGTCCATGAACGGCAGCAGACGAATGGGCAACTGATAACTCACGGTGATGGAGTGACCATAGTTTTTCATCCGGCCCAGGTCCATGATGTTGTTCCAGATGCTGTCGCGCCGGAATTGATCCACATCGGTGATATTGGGGTCTTCCCGAATAGCAATTTCGTCTGGTTCGTCAATGACCGAAGAAGCCAGCGCATTAAAATTGATTTTCAACGACCTGGTCAAATCCCACTGCAGGTTGTAGTCCCGATCCCAAGTGAAGCGTTTGTTGTAAAATATAGCCTGTGCCGCATCGCCGGTAAAGCGGTATTTCGTTTGGTCAAAGCGTCGGTCGAGCAGGGTGCCAAAGGAAAATGAATTGGGTAAAGGATTGAAATTAAATTCTTTAAAAAATTTCAGATACTTATCATCTTTGATAAATTTGAGCGGCTCGATATATTTGACATTCCGGCTGTAGCCATAGTCTAATCCACCAGTATAACGCTTCTGATTGTCGAATTCGATAATCGGATCGCGGCGATTGGTTTCGGTGTAGCCATAGGAAAAACTAAAGTTTTCGATATCCCACGGCAGGGGATTGCCGCCACCGCCGCCGCCACCACCAACCGTATCGCCTCTGCCGGCACGTCCGCCTCTGCCGCCACCGCCACCGCCACCGCCACCGGTTCTTTCTTTTCGCACGTTGGTAAAGTTGTAGCTCTTGATGGTCGTCACATCCTGCGCCAGTTGCCGGATCGAATCGCGCTCGCTGGCATTACCTATCTTGCCCAGTTTTTGTTTTAAAGGAATATCCAAATCGTACGGATCAAATTCCGGGTTGCTGGTCTGATTGGAAATCTGCGCAAAAAATGGCAGGCGAATTCCCCAGGATTGCGGAAAGAATTTGCCCAACTCGAAGTTGCCGGCAATGTCGTATCCGAGCAGTTCATTACGGCTGCGCTGCTGCACTTTTTGGTCAAGTGCGCCAAAGCCGATACTGCTGTAATTGCCGGCGAGCGTTACATTGCCAAAATCTGCCAGTTGCATATCCACGCGGGCTATGGCTGCTACGCCTCCGCGTTCGTCCAGCCCGTTTAGGCGCAGTTCGTTTGCCCATACTTCCGCATTGTAAGAGGCGCCGTCGCCGTTGAAGGGGTTGCGCACACCAATCATAATGGTCTTGACAAAACCGAGGTTCGGATTGCCCCGAATCCGCACGCGGTGCTGCTTATCGTTCTGAATAATTATTTTTTCAAAAATATCATTAATGGACCCCCCTGCGCTATTGCGCTCTTCTTTCAGTTCAACCAGCAGATCAAGCGGGATGTCAAATTCATTATCCTCTGGCCATACCGCCAGTTTGTACTGGGTGGAATTTGGGTTGGCGTTCAACTCTTCTATTTTCGACATGGTGAGCGGTATTTCGTACTCGTAGAAATTTTCCCGAATGTCGCTGCCCATTCGGACAAACACACTCAGCGCACCATCCGGAATCCGCTGTTGGTCGAGTGCTTCGGCGTGCACGAACATGCGCAGGCGCTTATAGACGCGCATGTCGAAGTTGATGTTTTTGAACACCGCCTTGTCTTCGCCATCGCACAGTCCGCGCGCAACCATCGAGAGCGATTGCTCGTTTTGCAGCGCATTGAAAACACCTAGTGACTGCTCGCGCTGGATGCCTTCCGGCAGCACATAATTGAAAGGCTCGCGCCCGCTGTTTTCTTCAATATTGACGGCATCCACATCAAATTCGGCGGGTGTTTCGCACTGATCCAGCCCGGTGCCGATCTCGCCGAGGTCCTGCAAGTATCGGCGCCATTGGTTGCGCACCAGTTCCAGCGTTGCGAAGCGCAGGGTTGTTTGGGTTTCAAAGCCATGCATATACATGCGCATAAAGCGAATGGAACGAAAATCGCGGATACCACCCACCGCTTTTTTGTCGGGCGTGCTCAGTGGAATGCGAAAGCGGTACCAAACCCGTTGTCCGTTGTCACTCACGCGCCGATCGGTGATGAAGGGCGTATTTTCTGTATCAATTTCGCGTGGATTCGTCGGGTCGGCTTTTATTGGGATTCTATATTGAAAATAGGCTTCCGTTTCGTTCAGGCTGTTGTCGCGGTCCAAATCCTCTGCATCGGGTATGTTCGTACCAGAGGTAACAAATTGCGAGCCATCGTTTTCCTGGGAGTTGCCCTGCGGGTTGTTAAAGTCGCGATAGCGGCGCAGAACGCCATCGCCCGCCTCGAAGCTGGGGTCGCGATAGTAGCGAAAGTCGTCATTTGCCGGGTCTTGTGCTACTCTTGCACCGGCATTCGGGTTGGCAGCGCTGATGGCGGCCAGGTAATCGCTGAATTTTTCGCGCTCCGCGTCGTTATCCAGTCCATCCAATCCGACATCCTGCTGGCGGCGTGCCTCGGGCTCGTTGTCGAATGCGCGGGTAATCTGACGCCCGATGGGAATACGCGACCACGCGGTTTGGTCGAGGCGACGTTCGGGGTTGGTGGGCGAGGGCAGCCCGTTTTCAAAAAACATGCGCGAATCGCGCAGAATATCTTCCGAAATGTTACCGAGATTGATGTAGAGATCGCCTTCCCGCTGCCGGTAATCATCGGCTGGTTCCAGCGGATTTTCTTCATTGAGAAAAGGACTCAGTACCCAAAATTCCAGGAATTCGATATTTGCCGCCTGAAAATCGTTGGTTTGCAAAGCGCGCATGATGCCGCCCCAGCGCGTAGCGGGATCGCGCAATATCAGCGAGTCGCCAATAAAACTAACGCCGCGTGTCAACCCCGGATAGCCCTCGGGAACGTCAAAATTGTAGGGCCCGCGTTCATTCGGATAGTAGGTGACATCCATCGTCTGGATATTGGGCAACTGGTCGGGCGTCAGCACTACATTTGGGAATACCTCCACCTGGGGCACGAGGCTGGTGTAGGGGTTGCGGGTATCATCGCCACTGCGAATGCTTTGATCAATCAGATACCAGTTGATTCTAGCCCGATTGGCACCGGAGCGAATATCATCGAGCAGGCTCGATTCCGGAAACAGAGGGTTGTTGTTGTCGGCATCGTTCTGGGGCGTACTAGACAGGTACCACTGGTTTACGGGCTGGCGCAAGTCGAAGCTGCTGGCGCTTCCTTCAAAATCATCGAGATAGACCACGCCACCCTGATCGCGTCGGTTCTGGTCGATTGCTCTGGCGTGACCCGGCTGCAGGGCCGCCGCCTCGGCGCTCACCGTAATGCTCGATTCGGCTTTGGTATCAATAAACGGCAAGGCATCTACGGCTTTGGTCAGCCAGGGCGCTTTGCGGGTCATATTCATATCCAAACCATATATTTTGTTGTTGATGGGGTCGTCTCCGATGTTTACCTTTTGGGTGAATGGACGCTCGAAGAGGTTTAAAAAAGTAGCGCCAATATTAAAATTTTCATCCAGTTGATAATCCGCCCGAAGCCCGATCATCGTTTTGGTTTGAAACCCAAAGAGGGTATTGTCTTCATAGGCGACATTGATGGGCACGCCCGAATTCAGAATCGCATCGTTGAGGATTCTTACCCGACCGATGTTGTAATCGATTTCATAATCCACCCCTTCGCGCAAAAGCTGCCCGCCGGCATTTACCCGCACCGAACCGCGCGGGATATTGAACGCACCCAGCGATATTTCGGAGGAAACGCTCGATTTGTAGCTGCCCCGGATAACGAAGCGGTTTTTTTCGGGAAATTCTCTGGCAAGGAACAGCGTAGAATCGTACAATTCCTGATAGACGAATTTCCGCCGGTCGCGGGCATCGTCAATCTGCCGGGCCAGCGTTGAGCCAAAGGGTTCCAGTACCGGAAACATAATGCGGCCATTGCGGAGGTTGATGGTCACCCCCGGCACAAAGTCGAATACCCCGTCGGGTTGCGGGTCGCCCTGGGTGTTGAGATTATCGAGATTAAATACCTGCAGCAGGGGTTCGCCGGCGATACTGGTCTCTGGCAAAAAGCGCTTTTGTCCCTTGCCGGGATCGTCGTACAGAATATCTAACCGAAAATCTTGCTGACTCACCTGAAACGCGCCAATGGAATACACGTTTTTCATCATCAAATCCCAAGTGGAAACGTCGGTGCGTTGGGTGGTACTTTTCAGCATTTTCACAAAAAGAACATTCAGCGAGGTGTCCGGGCTGGTCGTTTCCTGGTTTTGTGAAAGTTCGCCGACTTTATAAGTTTTACCATTATAAGAATACTGAAACGCCACGCCAATAACCTGATTGGGCTGTACATTGACGTTCAGAGAAATGAAGCCCAGTTCCGGGTGAAAGGTATATTCCGATGGCTGCAGTTTTCGCGCACTCACCCGCTCGAAGTCCTTTGCCTGCTGCATCCCGAATTCATTTTGCACGATACCCACCGCCTGATCGATACTCCGCGTTCCCGGGTCATTCAGTAGGTTCCGATACAGGTTGTTGGCTTCATTGTCGGGCAGGAGCCGTCCGGCGATGTCGCGTTCAGCGCCCGGATTTGGCGAGACGATTTGCGGACTGACGAGATTGTCAGGCTCTCCCAGGTCGGCAAAGGCGATGATGTCCCGCACATTATCCACTTCGTTCCGGTTGTTGGTAATCCAGACTTCCAGGTTTTCAATCTTGAAAAGCGTTTTGATCTGGGGCATATTTTCCAATGCCTCCTCGAAGGTATTGCGATTGTAATGCGAGAAGAAGAAATGGCGGTTTTCGTCGTACTCATCGGCGTTTACTTCAAATTCCTGCACCTGGCTGCCGCCCTGAATCTGGAGGTTTTCGCGCTGCGAATTCTGCTGCGACAAGATGGTGGTCAGGCGCAAATGCCCGAATTGCATTTCCGTTTTCAAGCCAAACAAACTCTGTGCGCCCTGAATGAGCGACCCGCGCAGCGGCAAACTCACGTTGCCGGCTTCTATTTTTTTAAGAATTTCGTCTTCACTGAAATTATCGCTGTTGTAATCCAGCTTAATCTGGTTATCGAAGTTGAACGTGGCGTTCGTATTGTAGCGGGTGTTCAGGTTGAGCTTTTCGCCAATTTTACCCGTTACATTCATTTGGATATTCATATTAAAATCAAAAAGCGGCCCCTGCGTCTGTTGCCGAATGGGCAGGATGGGGTTTTCCACCCGCTGATAGTTCAAGCCGAAAGTAAGGTCAATATTACCCTGTGGCTGAATATCCACTTCCGTACCCCCAAAGAGGCGGTCAAGCAGATTGCCCTTCACGTCCACATCGGCGATGGGGTCGAGTGCGCTGGTGGCTTCGCCTACGTTCACGCCGTTGAGTTGCTTGAAATAATTGGTTTGTTCCTGCTTGCTGCGGTATGCCATGTACTCGTCGAAGGTCATATAGGTAGGCGGGCGGTAAAAATCGCTGCCAACCCTTTCGGAAATGATGTACAGACCAGTCTCCGGGTCGTATTCTACAGTTTGCTCCACGGCTTCCGGATCTTTCAGATCGAAGGGATTGCGCTCGCCGGCATTGATAAAATCGTCCTGACGATCTGTGATGGGCGGCAGGGTATCCAATGAGGTTGCCTGCACGTAAGGTAACGCGTGAGGGTCATCCAGATTGGTACCGGCTGCGTAAACGAAGCAGGTGTAAGCTATTATTCCAATGACGAGGCTAAAGGGTAAAACTACTCTACTCATAGCTGATTTTGTGATAATGCGTCGGATGAAAAAGCTGAATCGTTAGTGCGTTTTTCTGCAATATCGTTCCGGTTGCGCTAACTTTTTAACCATTTCGCTTTCCGATGCTCATGGGATTTTTTTACCATCCTGCAAATCAGGATTAACTATAATACGCTAAGCGTTTATTTTCAATAAGCATTCAAACGTGACAAACAGATCGATTTTGCCCGATGCAGGAACTTTAACACATCTCATTTTCTGTCAAATGAAAAAATCGTTCCAAAACTTTCCGGGTTACGGTTTTTTATATTGGTTTCCGGGTTGAAAAGACAAAAAAATAATCAGCTCAGCAAGCGCTGAATACACCATGTTTCCCCTTATTTTGTTTTTAGGATAAATTTCTGAGTGCCAGCTTGATCAGCTCTTCGACACTACTCGCAGGTTGCTCCTTCAGAATCTTATTGAGTGTTTTTTGCACTTCGATGCGAGAAAATCCTAGTGCAACTAATGCAGATAACGCCTCCTCCCGGATTGTATTGTCTTGTGGCAAAATTGTTAACGGTTCTTCGCCCGATTCTTTCACCAGCTTGTCTTTCAAATCCAGAATGATGCGCTTCGCAGTTTTTGGGCCGATGCCTTTTACATTCCTGAACGCCGCTACATTCTCGCTGATGACTGCCTGGCGCGCTTCTTCAGGCTGCATAGACGACAGCATGAGTTGCGCCGTAGCCGGGCCCACGCCCGATACCGATATGAGATGCTGGAACAGCCTGCGCTCGGCGTCTTCGGCAAAACCATACAAAAGGTGACCATCTTCCCGAATGATCTGGTGCGTGAGAATCTTCACGGTCTCCAGCTTCTCGATCTGGGCGTAGGTGTGCAGGCTGATGTTGACGTGATAACCGACACCGCCGCATTCCACTACGATGAAGGTGGGCGACTTGTGCGTTATGGCTCCTTTTAAATAGGCAATCATGGCGGTTTGTGTAAAATGGATTGCAAAGGTAAGGAAATTTTGTAATGGAAAAACGGTTATTTGTGATTGGTTATTCAAGCGGTAGGAATTTCATTTTTACTTCCAAACTGTTCAGATAACAATTAATGCCGTAGCATCCCTTCGGGACAAATAACATTGATTAACTTTGCCAAAATTCAAAAAATGAATATTCTGCTACTTGGCGGCGGCGGTCGCGAACATGCTTTCGCGTGGAAGATCAGCCAAAGCCCTCTTTGTGATAAACTTTTCATCGCGCCGGGCAACGCCGGTACGGTTGATCCGGGTACGAATATCGAAATTGATCCGAATGATTTCAAAGCGGTGCGCATGCTGGTCATCGCCGA
>CAZFBU010000006.1:0-35877 GCA_964517175.1 uncultured Saprospiraceae bacterium | reverse complement strand
ATCGAACTGGACGAGCGCGCCGCAGCGACGGTGATCCTGGTCTCCGGCGGCTACCCTGAAGCCTACGAAAAAGGCAAGATCATCACCGGGCTGGAGCAGGTGGAAGATAGTATTGTTTTCCATGCCGGCACGAAGAAAATGGGCAACCAGATCGTGACCAACGGCGGTCGCGTGCTGGCAATTACCTCTTTCGGTGAAAACTTTCGACAGGCGCTCGAGTTATCTAACAAAAATGCGGAACGGATTCAATTTACCGGCAAATATTATCGCCGCGATATTGGATTTGATTTGTAAATGTTCGCTTTTGGCTTTTCGCGGTTCGCTTTTCGCAAATGGCGAACTGCAAACCGCGAACGGCGGATTGCAAAAAAACTAAACATGACCAACCTTACCCTCACCTCTAAACTGCCAAATGTTAGTACGACGATTTTCTCCGTAATGTCCGCAATGGCGCGCGAGCACGGTGCGATCAATCTGGCGCAGGGCTTCCCCGATTTTGCATCTTCGGAAAAACTGACGCAACTCGTTTGTGAGTATATGCAAAAAGGTTACAATCAGTATGCGCCTATGCCGGGCGTCCCCGCCCTTCGCGAGCGCATCGCGGAGAAAATCTCAAGTATGTACGGTATTTCGGTGCATCCGGAAGAAGAAATCACCGTAACTGCCGGCGCAACGCAGGGGTTATTTTCGACAATCGCAGCTTTTGTCCGTCCCGGTGATGAAGTGATTATTTTCGAACCGGCTTATGATTCTTATCGCCCGGCAATCGAAGTGAACGGCGGCAAAGTCATTGTCTATGAACTGGAAGCGCCGGATTTTCGCATCGACTGGGATGCGGTGCAGGAACTTCTGTCGAAGCGCACGCGCATGATCGTCATCAACAATCCGCACAACCCAACGGGTACTATATTGACAAAAGATGATTTGCAAAATCTGGAGCGTATTACTAATGATACGGAAATCCTGGTGCTGAGCGACGAAGTATATGAGCATCTTGTTTATGATGATAATGAACATCAGAGCGTGCTTCGCTTTCCCGAACTGCGCGAGCGCAGCATTGCGACCTATTCTTTCGGTAAAACCTTCCACAATACCGGTTGGAAGATTGGCTACTGCGTAGCGCCCCGGGAGTTGATGGTGGAGATTCGCAAGGTACACCAGTACACGGTTTTCTCGGTGCACACGCCCACGCAGTTTGCACTGGCAGATTTCATGGAAAATCCACAGGAATACTTGAGTCTGAACGCTTTTTACCAGGAAAAACGCGATTTGCTGGCGGAGGTCATGGCCGGTTCGCGCCTGAAACCAATTCCCAGTAAAGGGACGTACTTTCAATTATTTGATTACAGTTCGATCAGCGACGAGCCCGATACCGAATTTGCTAAGCGCATGACGACGGAATTTGGGGTAGCTTCGATTCCAGTGTCCGTATTTTATGGCAGCGGTCGCGATGAAAAGGTCGTGCGCCTGTGCTTCGCCAAAAAGCCGGAAACGCTGGAACGCGCTGGGGAATTGCTGCGCAGGATCAGGTAGTTTTACAACTTCACGACCTTGTCGGTAAATAACTGCCGCCCGCTCCGGTCCCGCAACGAGAGCAGGTACACACCTGGTTGTAAATTGCCGAGGTTCAGCTCCGCTTTACCATTCGCGAAAGACCGATTTTGCGAAAGCAATAACTTGCCCGCCGCGCTGAAAATTTGCACCTGCACTTCATTTGAATGCTGCGTATGAATCGTCAGATTTTCCATCACCGGGTTCGGAAATAGGCGATAGTCGCTTCGCGCAATATCGTTGGTACTGGTCGTACCTTCCAGCCCAAAATAGCTCGTTGCAAAGTTGAACGCTTCCACGCCGATTTCCATACCGATCAAACGACCAGGAATGTCATCCGCCGGTGGGTGAATGCCGCCCCAGATGCGCGACAGGCTCGTCTGGTCGGACGCGTCGCGGTAGGTTGCCCATTGCAATTTAATGTCCATACTCGGACCTTCTTCGAAGACCAGAAACTCGTTTTTCTTAGCTATAAATTCGCCCATACCGCCCGGAAAAAAAGGATCGCCCGTGAGCAGAGTAAGCACTTCCGCCGCTGCGCGCGAGTAAGTCGAATGCCCGGAAATGTAACCTGCAAAAGGTGGCGTCACGAACGAAGGACGTTGATAGGGCCACCAGTTCTCCGCCAGAATCCAGCCGACGCCCGCTTCATCCGTTTCGGGGTCTTCGATAAAGTCTGGCCCGCGCCAGGTGTACAATTTGATCTTGCCAACATTTTCGCCACGCGGTCCATCCAGCGGGTCGCCTGCTTCTACCAGCTCGATAAAGCCCGGCTGGAGCCGAATGCCTCCGGGGTGGTAGGACGGCAAATTCGGATCAGAGCTTTGCCCAAGTTGTGCCATGTAGCGAATCGCCGAAACCGGGCGCAGGTAATCGTACCAGCCTTTGATGCCCCAGGCCGTAATTGCTGCATCGTGCATGGCGCCGCCAAGCGTAAAATACGCCTTGACATCCCATTCGAGGTCATCGAGTACTTCGCCTTCGCCTTTAAATTTCTTTGCCAGCACCGGATGGTCACTGACATAGTTGAGAATGGTGAACCAGTGCCCGGGCGGTGTTTCCGAGTCCGGTCCGTCTGCCCAATATTCGGCGAGTACGCGCGCATAGTCGCCGCGAGGCACGATGTTCGGTTCGTACGGTGCGCCGGTATGAGGATTTAACACATGACCGGGGCTGGGGTCACCGCCATTTTCCAGGTCGTAAAAGTCGGGATGCTCTTCCAGCGTAGTCGGATAAGACTGCGTATTGCCAATGGCGCCGGGTGAAATATCCCACATGACCCCATCGGCAGGATCGAGGTGGCTTGCCCAGATGGAAACGAGTTCAAAATTCCATTTATACAATTCCGAATCGCTGTCACTTTGCGCAAGATTAATGTACGGCGGTGGTCCCGGATCGTGATAGACCCAATAGTCAAAGCCATCGCGCTGATAGATCGTCAGATTCTCCGCGCTGAGCGCAAATGGCGTAACTTGTCCCCACTCCGGACTGAGGAATGCGGGCGTGTTACCGGGTATTTCGTTGCCGCTTTGATCGATGAACACCTCCAGTGTGAGCGACTGCCATCGATTGGGGTCAATCATGTTGGGGTTGCCAGGCTCTGCCATCACGAGCGGCGGATTGACCGGTTGATAGAAAAAGTTTTCATAATCGCTTTGCTCGTTGGAGCCATCCTGCGAGCCGAATGCGATGATTTGTTGCGCGATGTAATTGCCTAATGCAGCCGGCGAGCCATTGCTGTAATCGGTAGCATTTATATTTCTATCATAGCCCAATTCCTGCATCAGAGAATCGAGTCGGGGGAAAATATTCAGCAAACCCGGCGAAAACCGGAAGCGATGCCGGAGCAAGCGATAGGCAGCGTAGCTGATCGCCTCCTCTTGGGCGGCGCGCACATCCTCCGGCGCAGCGATGCTGTCAAACGGGCAGGTAAACCCATCTACGGTTTTTCCCAGGAAATAAGTGTCAGCATTTGCATCAAATGCAGCCCAGGCGTCATACATAGCCACAGAAGTGTGAAAGAGATTTCGTGCGTGCACGGTCGGGCGGGCGAAGTCGTTGCGAATGGCATTCAATAGCTCTTCATTCCACTGGCGCGCCACAGAGTGCTGAGCCGAAACTCCTTGTGCAATTATCAAAAAGCAAAAAATAGAGCGGGTATATCTTGAAAACATAAGTGCCAATATTTTTGTCAGAATATTGGCACTAAAATACACAATAATTATACAATTAGATGGTGCTGAAAAGACAGCTAACCGTCAATTTTATACTTTCGCTTCTTCCTCTTCGCGTAGCTTGCGGCGGAGGATTTTGCCGACATTGGTTTTAGGCAGTTCCTTGCGGAATTCGACCTGTTTCGGAATTTTGTACCCGGTGAGGTGTTCGCGGCAGTATTCGATCACTTCGCTTTCTTTCAGCGATTCATCTTTTCTCACGATGAAAACCTTGACCACTTCGCCCGACTTGGCATCCGGTACGCCAACGGCGGCGACTTCCATCACTTTTTCGTGCCCGGCGATTACCTCCTCGATCTCATTCGGAAAGACATTAAATCCGGAAACCAGGATCATATCCTTTTTGCGATCCACGATCTGGAAAAAGCCATCCTCATCCATTTTGCCAATGTCGCCGGTATTCAGCCAGTCATCCACAATGGTTTGTGCCGTTGCATCCGGACGATTGTAATAGCCTTTCATCACCTGTGGTCCTTTTACCTGTATTTCACCAATCTCACCCACCGGCAGCGGATTGCCCTGCTCATCAATGATGCGCATATCGGTGGATGGAATGGGCAGACCAATGGTACCCAAACGCCCCAACTCTCCATCGAACGGATTGGCACTGGCTACCGGCGAGCATTCGGTCATGCCAAAGCCTTCCGCCAGGAAGCACCCTGTGAGTTGTTGCCAGCGTTCCGCTACCGGTCGCTGTAACGCCATACCACCGGCAACCGTAACGCTCAGGCTGCTAAAGTCAATAGTTTTGAAATCATCGTGATTCATCATGGCATTGAAAAGCGTATTCACCCCGGAAATCACCGAAGTTTTGTACGATTTAATCGCTTTGATCACTGATGCAATATCCCGGGCGTTGGTTACCAATGTATTCATACCGCCGATGGCCATAATGCCGAGACAGTTGACCGTGAGCGCAAAGATGTGGTAGAGCGGCAGGGCACAGAGTGCTACCTCCTGCTTGCCGGTGCTCGCATCGCTCAGATAAGGCGACATCCAGGCTTTCATCTGGAGCATATTCGCGATCATATTGCGATTGGTCAGCATTGCCCCCTTGGATACGCCGGTTGTACCGCCTGTATATTGCAGGAAGATGACGTCTTCGGGCTTGTTGTCAAAGGATTTGACCGAAAACTTTCGCCCTTGTTTCAGCGCATCGTTGAATTTCACGGTGTTGGGGATGTTGTAAGCGGGTACCATTTTTCGGATGTTGCGCACCACAAAGTTCACGATATTGCCCTTTGGAAAGCCCAGTAATTCGCCGATGCTCGTGGTGACAACCGTCTTGATTTGCGTATCGGGCAGTATTTTTTCGAGGTTAGCTGCAAAGTTTTCCGCAATGACGATTGCTTTCGCGCCGGAGTCATTGAACTGGTGCAGCATCTCGCGGGGTGTGTAGAGCGGATTGGTGTTCACAATCACCAGCCCGGCGCGCAGCGCACCGAACATCGCAATCGGATACTGCAGCAAATTGGGCATCATCAGGGCAATTTTATCGCCCGGTTCCAGCCCGCGTGAATGCAGGTAGGCACCAAAGTCGCGAGATAATTTATCGAGGCGACTGAAGGTAATTTCTTTGCCCATGCAAGAAAACGCAACTTTGCCGCTGTATTTCTTGAAGGCATCTTCTACCATTTCGACGACGCTCTTGTGTTCGTCGGGGTTGATGTTGGCAGGAATACCGCTTGGATAGTTCTTTAGCCAGGAACGTTGTTCACTCATTTTCGTAAAGTTTTGACTTGTATCTTTAGTTTAACAACAATTCTCAAAAAAATTTCATTTTAAAAGCCATTAAATTAGCAAATTTTATTCTCGTAATCTAAAACCTTTCCCACTTTTCTATCCGAATCGTAAATATAAGAGAGATAGCGCTTTATTTATCAATTTCTTTCTTTTTTCCGCAGAATAATCTTACCTTTGCCCCGCTAAAAAAATTCCTTAACCTAAAAAAGCATTCTTTCAATGCTAGATGACAACAAAAAAAACGACGAAATCCAGGAAAATGAAGAAAACCTGGAGACTTCCGTAGAGGAAGAAACCACAGATTTGGAAAATACCACCGCCGAGGAGGAAGGCAGCGGCGAAGAAGCAGATGTAACCGAAGAAGCGGAGGTCGAAGAAGAAGTAGAAATAGAAGCCAACAGTGACGACGATGATGAAGAAGAAGAAGAGGAAATCGAAGATTTTGAAGAGGAAGTAGCCGGCAGCAGCGCCCACGATGACTTCGACTGGACGTCCAACACTCGCCACGGTTACAAGTATTCCGAATCGGACGAAGCAGAGTACGAAGAGCAATACGCCTCGACGATGACCGCCGTGTGGGAGAATGAAATAGTGAGCGGCAGAGTTACTTCGATCAATGACGGCGACGTTGTGCTGGATATCAACTATAAGTCTGATGGTCTGGTACCACTTTCCGAATTCCGGGACACGCCGGATTTGCAGATTGGCGATGTGGTGGACGTATATGTCGAACAGCAGGAAGATTCCCGTGGTCAGTTGGTGCTTTCGCGCCGTAAGGCAAAGCTCCTCAAAGCATGGGAACGCATCGTTGACTCTTACGAAAATGGTACCGTCATCAAAGGCACGGTGATCAGCAAGACCAAAGGTGGTCTGATCGTGGATGCCGGTGGTTTGGAAACGTTCCTGCCGGGTTCGCAAATTGACATCAAGCCAATCATTGATTACGATTCCTACGTTGGCAAAACGATGGAATTCAAGGTCGTGAAGATCAACGAACAGATCAAAAACGCAGTTGTTTCGCACAAGGCGCTCATCGAAAGCGATCTTGCGGAGCAGCGCGAGCAAATCATCGCCGATCTGGAAAAAGGACAGGTACTCGAGGGTTTGGTCAAGAATATTACCGACTTCGGTGCATTCCTCGATCTTGGTGGCGTGGACGGTCTGTTGTACATCACCGATATTTCCTGGGGGCGCATCAATCACCCGAGCGAAGTGTTGCAACTGAACCAGAAGATCAACGTAGTTGTGCTTGATTTCGACGAAAACAAGAAGCGTATCTCCCTGGGCTTAAAGCAATTGCAGCCACATCCGTGGGAAGTACTGGACGAAGAGATCAAGGAAGGCTCGGTCGTGAAAGGCAAGATTGTGAACATCGAAGACTACGGCGCATTCCTGGAAATCCAACCGGGCGTCGAAGGCTTGATCCACGTGTCGGAAGTGACCTGGAGCAATCAGCCGGTGAATGCCCGCGAATACTTCACTTTGGGACAGGAGCACGAAGCGAAAGTGGTGACCATCGACCGCGAAGACCGCAAGATGTCACTGAGCTTGAAGCAATTGCAGAAAGATCCGTGGAGCGACATTGAAAATCGTTATCCGCACAACAGCCGCCACAGTGGCGAGGTGAAAAACCTGACGCCGTATGGTGTGTTTGTTGAGTTGGAAGACGGCATTGGTGGTATGGTGCATATTTCTGACTTGTCGTGGACAAAGCGCTTCAATCATCCGTCAGAATTCACGAAAGTGGGCGAAACCATCGAAATTGCGATTCTCGATATCGACAAAGACAGCCGCAAACTATCGCTCGGTCACAAGCAAATCGAAGAGAATCCGTGGGATACCTTTGAAGGTGTTTTCCCGGTAGGTTCTTACCACGAGGCTACGATCCTGCGTCGCGATGACCGGGGCGCTATCGTACAGTTGCCTTATGGACTCGAGGCTTACGCACCCATCAACCACATCCGCAAAGAAGACAACACCCTGGCAGAAGTGGAAGAAGTGCTGACCGTAAAAGTGATTGAATTCAACCGCGACGACAAGCGTATCCTCGTTTCGCACAAGCGTTATCTGGAAGACATCCGCCGCGAAGCGGACGAGCAGGTAAAACGCGAAAAAGACGAAGAGCGCAAGCAGACCCGCACAGCAATTAAAAAGCAGGCGGACAACGTGGAGCGCTCTACCCTCGGCGACCTGGCAGACTTCTCGCAACTGAAAGAACAGTTGGGGGATAGTGAAGAACAGGACGTGAAAGACGAGGAATAATACGAATTGATATTAACCGAATTTGATACGTTGCCCTAAAATTTCTTCGCGAAGTTTTAGGGCTTTTTTTGGTAGTGTTTTAATAAACTCATCATTCATGTTTTTGGCGATTTCTTTGATTAATCTGGAAGTTGGATAACTACAACTCCAACAACGCCGGACGTTGCGAAATTT
This sequence comes from uncultured Saprospiraceae bacterium, assembly GCA_964517175.1. Classification (GTDB taxonomy): domain Bacteria; phylum Bacteroidota; class Bacteroidia; order Chitinophagales; family Saprospiraceae; genus JADJNW01. Next base: position 27,913 of record CAZFBU010000006.1, on the reverse strand, counting down.
CATGATAGCAAATGACACCTTCCACAAAATAATGCGCCACCATGCTTTTGCGCGTAGCGCCTGCATCGCGAATGGCTTCGCCCCCGTGGATGAGGTTGGCGTGCCAGATGAGTACATCGCCTTTTTGGGCGTGGAAATGCTGCTTTTGCAAGCCATTTTCCTGGATAATTTCCTCAATCTTATCTTCGTAACGGCGGTTACTCTCCGCGCCGATGGTCCATGCCGTATTGCCGGAAGGATAATCCGAAGTCAGGGTGTAAGGCAGGCGGTGACTGCCCGGATAGTAAAATAACGGTCCGTTGCCCGCATGACAATCTTCCAGCGCGATCCAGGCGGCAATGAGATAGCCGCGCGGCTCGGTGGTCATGTGGATGAAGTCCGAATGCGCACGCTGCTCGCTGCCTTCCAGGAAATTTATTGTATGAAATGGAATGACTTTTTTTCCTAAGGTGAAGCTTAACAAGTTCAGCAATTCCGGATCACGGAAAAATTGATTTGCGATCTCCGACACGCGAAAGGATTCCATGATCTTCCGACCGGTGTAGTTGAAATCCACGGAGCGTTTTTTCAATAATTGCTTGATGTTCCCATTCAGCCGCTCTACCTCCGCCTGGTCGAAAAAGCCCTGCAAAATCATGTAGCCCTGGTCCACAAATTGCTCCAGTTGCTGCTGCGTAGCACATGGAAATTGTTTGAATTCCGGATGAGCGTGCAGTTTTTCTTTCGCATCTGGTTGGTCGAGCCAAGGCAAATCTGTATCTCTCCCACCGGACGCAGTCCGGCGCAAACCCTGAAAATCCTGACTGCCGATGGGCGCGTAAATGCTCTTGCGCAAGCCGTATTTTTTGTACAATGCTTTATTATGCTGCAAATGTTTCGCATTCAGCAGGTTATTAATGATGTAGGACAGCTTCAAGCCACGAAGCCAACCGGTATTTTTTTTAAAAAAAGATCGTAGTGAAATCATACGACAAAAATAACCCACTTTCGCACAAAATGAAAGCCCAATTTGGTCGCTTCACGACTCTTCCCGCTCCAGCCGCTCGATCAGGCGGGCGGAGATGCGCAGGAATTCCATCTCGGTGATGATGCCGACCAATTCGCCATCCTGCACCACCGGCAGGCAGCCGATCTTGTTCTCGCGCATGGTGCGCAGGGCTTCGGTGATCTTGGCTTTCGGATGAATGGTGATCGGTGCTTTGATCATAATATCCTCGACAGTGGTAAATTCCTTGCCGGTCAGGTGGTATTTGTGCGTGAAATGACGCAACAGCAGGCGCGACGTGATCAAGCCGCCCAATTTACCTTTGGAATCTTCCACCGGCATATAGCGAATGCGCCGCCAGTCCATCATCTCGGCAACCAGCTCGATAAGGGCATCCTTTTGTACGGTGAATAAATCGGTTTCCATAAACTCCTCCACGCGGAGCTTCGCCGGGCGGTAATCTTCCAGATCGCCCAATTCCGGCATTTCCCAGGTGTGCACAGGCGTTTCTTTTTTTTGGTTTTTTAATATGCTGGCGGTCATCACGGTCAGCGCTTCGTCGCGGTCGCATTCTTTCAGGAGCTTGGTGTAAGCACGCAATTGCCAGCGTGCGCCGTTCATGTGCTTCTTGGCACGCCCCTCGATGATACCGAGGTACTTATCGATATCTTTGGTATCCACTTTTTGCAATTCCAGCCCGCGCTTCGCGATCGGCAGCAATTCGTGCGTGATCAAATCGGCGCCGCTGATCTTTTTATCCTTGAACCAGGTAAACTTCGTATCCATGCCGTAGCGGGCAGCTTTCGCAAAATTGTCGCGCACGTCTTCCCAGGAAATATTGTTGCGAATATCGGCACAATGCTCCTGCATGCCGACCATCGCGCCCAGCCAAAAGGCAGCATTGGCAACGGCATCCACCGAGGTTGGTCCGGCAGGAATGACGCGATTTTCAATGCGCAAATGCGGCTTTCCATTGTCGCTAATGCCGTAACACGGGCGGTTCCAGCGATAAACGGTGGAGTTGTGCACCTGTAATGCTCGCAGTTTTGGCGTGATGCCTTGCTCAATCAGTTGCAGCGAATCTTCCTCGATGTCCGCACTCAATAGCACCCGGAAACGTGCAATATCTTCCTTATAAATTTCCTGGATCGGTCCTTCCAGCCAGCCCGAACCAAAGCTCACCCGCGGACTGCGCTCGCGCATGTGGTCGTGCGTGGTGCGGACGTCCAGCGCCTGCTGAAACAAGGCAATGCGGCTCTCGTGCCAGAGGCGTTTGCCGAAAACAATGGGCGAATTTGCGGAAATTGCCATTACGGGTGCGGCGAGCGCCTGCGCAATGTTGTACAAACAGGTAAAATCGTTTGGCGACACCTGCAGGTGTACCTGAAAACTCGTATTGCAAGCTTCGAGCAGCGGCGAATCGTGCTTCACCAGTATCTCGTCGATGCCCATCAGGCGCAACTCAAAAGACGAGCCGATCAATTGACTTTGAATGGAATCAATCAGCGCGCGGTAGCGGGGCTTGGGCGTGAGATTATCCAGCTCCAGATCGGTTTTGCCAAGCGTCGGCAGGATGCCCGTCAGGATCACATCTGCCTTTTTCTTTTTGGCGACGGCGCGAATCTGCTCAACGTAGCTGCGGTTCTCTTCTTCCATTTCGCGCAGGCACTTGCCGGTGAAAACGCGCGGCGTGAGGTTGGCTTCTACGTTGAAGCGCGCCAGCTCGGTGGTGGCCCAGTCGCAATCCTTCAACAGTTCCAGTACTTCCAGATTGATATTCGCCGGTTTCAGCGTTTTTTCGTGCACCAGGCACATCTCCTGTTCCGCGCCAATGCGAACAATATCATTTTCGAACCAATCGTTTTCCAACATATATTCCAGCGCGTACACGTCTTTCAACAAATTGCGGACGTAGCGCTGCATAGCGGTGCTGTTTTCGGCAGCCAGCGAGACCTTATGTTCACCCATGTTTACAGTAGTTCGTTTTTATAAAACAGTAAAAATTTGGAAAATCAGACAAACAAACGACAAATACTAAACGGAAGCTTCCGAAAGTTAAGCATAAATTTGAACCAACTAAATTTTTTGTATAAAATATTTTGTGAGCCGCTGAAAGTTTATGGATCGTTCCCGTTTTAAAATTTAGTCCAACATTTCATGAAAAAAATATACCTGTACTTTTTCGCAATCATCCTTTTTATTGGTTGCCGGCAAGACCGACGCGAGCGCATCTTCGAGATGGTCTATCCGAATATTCTTTTTGATCTGCCGGCGGGCCTGAGCAACGCCGTACCCTGGGCGCTGGAGCAACAGAGCCTCGCCACAAATATTGACTTTTTCCTGAACAACAACAACGCCGACACGGCTCAGTTTGAGGGTATTCTGCCGGTTTCGGCGCGCATTACCTCCCTGGACAGCGGCTTTGGCTATCAATTCATCGAGGAGGTTTCCATCCGAATTTGCAAAGAAGGACGCGCCCTGTGCACCCCGGCGGATGAAGTTTTTTACATCGATGAACTGCGCGGGCGCGCCGGTCAATCCATTGACATGCTGCCATCCCTGCGCAATGCCAAACGCGATCTCACCCGCGATCGCTACCGGCTGGAGGTGGTGTTCTTCCTGCGGCTTTCTTCGCCCTACTCTGTCAGCAGCCGCCTGGATATGTCTTTTGAAGCGGTGCGGTAAAATGCTTGTCCGCCTCGGGCGGAGGAGGATTGGGAAATGGAGAAAAGGATTACAACCGATGGCTATAATCCTTTTCCGTCTCGCTTTTTGTGAAAACTCAGGCGACCAATTCCCTGAACGTATCCGCCTGGTCTTCGCCTTCCTGGTGCTGGCAGGGAAAATCTTTTTCGATCAGCACGTAGAGCGATTGCCCGTTTTGCAATGGAATATTTCTTTCGAGTCCCACCTGATCGCTATCGATCCATTGCCGGGCGACGTCTTCGGGCAGGAGCACCGAGATCATCCCATCCAGAAAGTTCGCTTCGATGTCTTCCACGTCGTTCATGCGCAGCTTAAAACGCAGGGAACGATGTGCTCCGAACTGCACGGTCTCATACACATAACCCTGCTCTTCGAGCGTGGCAATGTCGGACTTGCGCAGGCGGAGTCTTAGGCTGTTTTCTGCAAATCTTAGTTTCATACATCACCGGTTTTAAAAGTTTAGTTAGGTCAGAATAAGTTGCACCTTTTTTTCTTACAATACAGTGACTTTTGTTACCGTTTTTGAAAAATTTTATTCCGTTGCCATGCAGCAACATTGGCAGCGACATTAAAAAAGCGGGGCATTCTTTTGCGGTAAATGCCAGAATCTGTACATTTAGCAGAACAAAGTGAGCTGGCATGAGAGCATTCCTCGTTTTTCTTCTTTTTTGCGTATATGCCCTGGGGGCACGCTGGTACTACGTTTGTCAGGTAAAGCACCTATGCGGCGACGAAACACCGTTGGAAGATGTGCGCCTGCAAACGCTGAAATTACTGGAATCGGACACCGTACTACTGGGTGGATACGATCAGTTTGCCTTCGATAGCACCGATGTGCGCCCGCGACTGAATACCAATAATGAAGCCTTTCTCGATACGGTTGCGCATTTTTTGCGCACTTTTTCCAATAAAAACCTGACCATCACCGGCGATTACTTGGCGGCAGAAGACAGTCTGGAGGTCGGCTTTTACGAAAATATCGGCGTGGCCCGGGCTGCCGAAGCCCGCAAACTGCTGATGCGACGCGGCATTGCGGAGGATCGCATTTCGCTCGACTACCGCCTCAGCCGGGACACCCTGCTGCGCGAGCCGTTGGCGTTTGAATTGTATATACCTTCCGAGGGACCGGAAGAATTTGAGAACACGCAATTTTCCTTTACCAATATGACGTTCTCGGATGCTAATTTCGCCTTCGATTCCGATGAGTTTCGCCCCGGTGAGCCTTTCAAGCTCTACGCCGATTCCGTGAAAACGTACCTGGCGCTCCATCCGGAAAAATCACTGCGTATCATCGGGCATACGGATAATGTGGGAACGCTGGCGTACAACCAGGATCTGGGGCTGCGCCGCGCCAAAAGCGCCCGGCAGTATTTTGTTGACCTGGGCGTCGTTACGCAGATCAGAGTAGAATCGCAGGGCAAAACGCGACCGGCGGCATCCAACGAAACCGAGGAAGGACGCCAGAAAAACCGGCGGGTGAACTTTGTCATTGAAGAACCGTAACAGATGGAGTCGGATAAAATTTTGAAGATACGCCAACGAAACGGCGGAAATCTGATGTAAAAAATCAAATAACCAACTATGGATTTCAGTAAATTCTTTTCCAATTTTGACAGTATTGAAAGCCTGGCGATTCTGTTCATCATGCTCATCGCCTTTTTGTTTGGTTTGATCGTGGGCTACTTGCTGCGCGGGGGTGCCGTGCGCCGTCTGAAGCAAGAGCTGGAGCAAAAGAATCAGGAGCTGGCAAATGCGCAGGCAGAAGCAGCGCGCTTGCAGGAGGAAATGAACCTGCGGGAAGCCGATTTGCGCAAAGCGCAATTTGAAGCAGAGGAAAACAAAACGAAAGTGGCCCGCTTGTCGGATGAAAAAACCAAGCTGTACAACGAAGTTTATACGCTGAACCAGCAGTTGGAGCAGCAATCCGGAAGGGGCGACGCAGCGCAGCTCACCGAACTGAACGCCACCATTGAGCGGCTGAACCAGGAAATTGCCGCGCTGCAATCGCGCAATACACAACTCGAGCGCGAACGGAACGCACTGAAGGAAGCCGCCAGCGAATCGGGGGAATCGGTTGATTACCTCGCGGAATTCCAGAGTATGCAAAACGCCATGCGCAGCCGACTGGAAGCGCTGGAGCAAAAACTCGGTAAGGTGGAAAGTGAAAACGCCGACCTGAAAGACCGCATGGAAAACTTGCAGGATGGTAGCCGCTCGGCAGGTCCGACTATTTTTGAAAGTGCCGATAAAAAAAAACTTGAATCCTTAGCAGAAACTGAAGAACCGGGGGTTTTCAGGCAAACCAATAAGGCGATTCTTACCGATCCCATTCTGCACGAAGCAGCCGAATACGACGATCTCACAAAAATCAACGGCATCAGCCCGTTTGTCGAGAAGCAACTGCACGAAGCCGGAATTTACACCTACGAGCAAATCGGTAGTTGGGATCCCTCCGATGTAAATATCATCACGCAAAAAATCGGCTATCTGCCGGGGCGCATCGAGCAAGACGATTGGATCGGTCAAGCGATTCAGCTTCAGCAACAAAAGGATGCCCATCCGGAAGACTTTGAAACGCGCGGAGCAACCTACCCAACCGCTGCGGACGATCTCAAAATCATCGAAGGCATTGGCCCAAAGATTGAAGGTCTATTGAAAGATGCGAACATCTACACCTGGGAGGAACTTGCGGAGAGTGACCCCGATGATTTGCGCAGCATCCTCAATGCCGCCGGCGAGAGCTACCGCATCCACGACCCAACAACCTGGCCCGCCCAGGCGCGCCTGGCCGTAAATGGCAGTTGGGAACTCTTGCGCGAGTATCAGGATCAACTGAAAGGCGGACGGGAGGTGGATGAATAGAGACACATGTTGGCGCTGGACTCTGTCCAGTGCCGCTACAACTGCCCTATTTCAAATACCACATTTTTGTATTGATGTCATCCGCGCCCTGTCGGCTGATGGCTTCCTGGTAGCTGCGGGCGTTCAGCGTCTGCTCGCTGCGCGGGTACGGAAAGCGCACGGGTATGCGGTCGTCATTCTGGTTGCTCTCCGCAGGCAACAGATCGGGTGTTTGCGTGCGCCGCCAATCGAACCAGGCTTCCAATCCCTGCATGTACAGCGCAACCCACTTCTGGAAACCAATCTGCCTGAGCTTTTCTTCGGTTGAACCGGAATAATCCGCCAGGCCACTTTCAAAGTAAGCCGTTGCATCCAGATCGTAATAATCGAACGATGCCGCAACGCCGTCGCGATATGCCTTCTGTGCTGCGCCCGCCACGTAGCCGCGTTCTGCCGCCTCCGCGATCAGGAACAATAGCTCCGAGTAGGTCATAAGGACGCCTTTTGCCGCACGCAGTCCGCTCGGTGTAATTGCATCTTCGTAGAACAACGGACTAATACGCGACTGAAATTCCAGACCGCCATTGTACGCCAGCGCCTCATCATCGGGCAAACCGTTGGGAATGCCCGCGTACTGCGGATTCGGGTCATCTTCGGTGGCGGGGGTTGGGCGGTAATAGACGTCCAGGCGGGTATCATTGAACTCGACCATCAGTTCGAGCAGCCCCTTGCTGGCGCGAAATTCATTGAAATAACCCTGGCTCAGCGTGTGAATTGGGTACTGATCGGGCGGCGTACTTCGGTAGGTGAAAACCGCGTTGTCGGCATTACTAGTAAAAATCGGCAGCGAATCCGGGTTGCCGATGATGGCTTGCAGTTCCGCCGAAACGTCCACCTGCCAGGAAATGCGCATCAGGTAGCGCACGCGCAAGGAATTGGCAAGTTTGCGCCATTTTTGCATATCACCGTTGTAAAGAACATCGCCGCTGACGACTTCGTTCGTAGCACCCAGGAGTGCATTGGCGGCCGCCAGATCGTTCAGGATGCCTTCGTACACCACTTCTTGCGGGTCGTAAGCCGGGTAATTAATACCTTCTTTGGCCCGGATCGCCTGAGTATATGGAATGTCACCATAGCAATCTGTCGCCAGCGAAAACAGCCAGGCGCGCAGCACCAGCGCCACGCCCTTGTAGTTATTCAGGCTATCGCGCTCGCTGATCTCGATGATGTTCTGCACATCGCGCAGGTTGTCATAAACGGCGTTCCAGATCGCGTCGCGCTCTGGCCACACGTAGCGGTCGGGCGCTACATTCTGGCTCTTTGCTGTATGTTGAATAACCAGGCTACCGATGTTCCAACTTTCCAAAACCAGTGCATCCATCGCGTCGCGGATGATTTGCGGAAGCAGCAGTTCCGGTGTGGTTTCGGTGGGCGCGTTGGGATTCATGCTGAGTTCGTCGAGGCTATCCTCACAAGCGATGATGACCAAGCCCAGCATTAGTATAAGGAATAAGTTGATGATATTTTTCATAAAAATTTCTTTATTTGAATGATGGAACTGGAGTGAAGCGGTCGTGGTGGATTTTCACAGGTTGAGAATCGTTTTTTATCCGTGTAAAACCGTCCAATCCATGTTCTACTCAAAACATTTTAAAACGTAAAACTCAAATTAAACCCAAAGCTCCGAACCGTTGGCACTGCCAGGGTTTCAATGCCCGGCGTAATCATGCCGCCCGCCAGGCTCGCCACCTCCGGGTCGAAGTGAGGCGACGCATCGGTCAGCAGCCACAGGTTTCTGCCCACTACCGAGACGATGGCATTGCGAATACGCAGCTTACCCAGCCATACATTCGGGATACTGTAACTCAGTCGCAGTTCCCGCAATTTTACAAAAGACGCATCGTAAGTCAGCGCCTCATCGATGGGGCGCTCCAGGGTGTAGGCGTTGTACCACTCGCGCGCACTCACCTGCCGGGTGTTTGGCTCAAAGCTCCCGGCGTCGGTTTGTACCACACCTGCGCCAGTGATGCCGTTACCCTCCAGGCTCAGGTCGTAGCCATCGGCTCTGCCAAGCAGGGTTTCCTCCAGCACGCCTTTGGCGAAGCCCAGCGCTTTGGTGCGAGAATAAATCCTGCCGCCAACCCGCATATCCAACAGGAAATTCACACTCAAACCCTTGAAAGAAAAGGTATTGCTAATACCCGCCAGCCAGTCCGGATTGTAATTGCCAATCAGCACCGATTCCGAAGTGGGAATGGGTTTTCCTTCCGAATCATAAACGATTTGTCCGACAAACCGACCACTCGCATCGTAGTACGGGCTCTCCGGATTGGAACTCACGCGCTGATAGCCAGTGCCATACATATTGCCAACGCGCTCGCCGGGGCGCGCTTCGAGGGTAATGTAGCGGTCGGCGATGATATAGCTGCTGCTGCCCATTGTATCCTGTTGCAAATCCGTAACCTTACTTTCAAACTTGGTGAAGTTGATTCCAACGTTCCAGCGAAAGTTCGATGTTTCGACGGGCGTAATGTTTAATACGGCTTCCATGCCTTTGCTTTCTACTGAACCAGCGTTGACGATGCGCGAAGTGTAACCGGTAGCATTGCTCAGCGGAATAGACAAAATCTGATGATCGGTATTTGCCAGAAAATAGGTAAAATCCAGCCCAAAGCGGTTCTGGAAAAACCGCACATCAAAACCTCCCTCAATGGAAGTGGTTACTTCCGGCTGCAGGTCGGCGTTTGCCAGCACGGACGATTCCGAAAACGTCGGGATGCTGCGCACGGGCGTCTGTGCAAAAAAGACCGTTTGCAACTGGTACGGATCGGGATCGCTGCCGGTATGGGCGTAGCTCAGGCGCAATTGCAGGAGTGAAATCCCGCCTTCTGCGTCCATTTCAAAAGCGTCGCTCAGCACCGCGCTCAGGCTGCCCGCGTAGGAAAGCTGGCGGCGATTATCTGCCGGGAGCGCGCTCGACCAGTCGGCACGTGCCGCAAGATCGAGGTATAAAAAACTGCTAAACCGCATATTGGCGAAAGCGTAGGCGCTGTTGATTCTCTTTTCGGAATTGAAATTGTAGGATTCGAGTGGCAGGCGCGAGTTGGACAAATTATAGATACCGGGCGCCGTCAGTTCGGGCGCGCTGATATTGGAAATGCGAAGCGCCTGAGTCATCAAATTCCCACCGATGCCCGCGTGTAGCGCGAAATTTTCTGAGAACTCCTGCTTCGTACTCAGCAGCAGGTCCGCATTCAACTCATCGAATGAAATTTCCTCTTCGCGATAACCGCCCCGCAGAAATGCCTGAGTGCTGAATGCCTGTCGCCGGGCGCGAAATTCGCTGTTCACGTCGGCACCAACCCGCGCCAGCAAGCTGAGCCAGGGCTGCAGTTGCCAGTCGATGGAAGCATTGCCGTATAGCCGATCAAGCTGTTGGCTGTTGGTATTTTCAATTAGCGTAAAAAAAGGATTATCGAGATAGGTGTAATTGTAATTGAATTGGTTTTGCCCGCGTCGTCCGGCCTGCCAGTAGTTGCGCAGCGCCTCGACGTCCACACTGCGGGGCAACGTCCCATTCATCAGGTAAACCACGTTGGCGGTTGATTCGCCGAGCGCCGGGCGGTTGTAGCTGTCGCCGCGCAGATAGTTGAAAACGGCTCTGGCTTTGATCTTGTCGCTCAATTCGTATCCGCCGGTCAGGGCGATGGAATTGCGTTGCAAACCCGTGTTCGGCACGATGCCCTGCTGGTTCGCGAAGGTGTAAGACAGCCGAAAATCGCCGCGATCATTGCCGCCGGCAACGGCGAAGTTGTAAGTTTGTGTTGTACCGGTTCGATAAAAATCCCGGGCATTGCCGGGCTGCGGCTGCCAGTTGGTCGAGTCGATCGCTCCACGCAATGCAAACTGCTGATCGGGGTTCACCGGGCCGATAGCCGGGAAGAGGTTGCCCACATCGCCGCCGCGTAAGCCATTGGCAGTAGGCGAATTAAATTGCCGAAGCGACTGCCCGCTGAATGCGGGTCCCCAGCTTTCGTCCACGCCGTCGTTTAACCCGCCCCCGTTGCCATCGGCAAAGTCGAACTGCCCGTTTAAACCCTGCCCGTATTGGTTTTGGTAAACCGGCAGCCGCAGCGGTTCGTCAAACTGAATGCTGGAATTAAATGATACGCCAATGCCGCTGGTATTTTTACCGGTTCGGGTCGTGATATTGATGACGCCGTTGCTGGCGCGTGCGCCGTAGAGTGCGGCAGCGTTGGCGCCTTTCAGAATGGTGATGGACTCCACGTCATTCGGATTGATAAAACCGGCGGCATTGCCATAATCGACATCCGCGTAATTCCTGCCAAAGGAACTAAAAAGTTGATTACTGATCGGTACGCCGTCGAGTACGTAGAGGGGTTGATTATTGCCGAGATTGAGCGAGCGCTCGCCCCGCAGGATGCCAAAGGCAGAGCTTCCCACGCCCGTGGGCAGGTTCGTAACGGTTAAGCCGGCGACTTTTGCGGCAAGCTGATTGACAAAATTGAGGTCGCGCGCCTGGTCGAGGTCGCGCCCGCTGAGGTGCTGCACGGCATAGCCCAGCGTTTTTTTCTCGCGGGGCAGATTCAGGGCAATTGCCAGACTGTACGTCAAACCCAAAACATCCTTTTCCATGCTGATCGTCAGGGCACTACGCAGGGTAACTTCCGCTTCAATGGTGCTGTATCCCGAAGCCGAAAAGAGTAATGTTCGATCGCGAAAACCTACATTGATGGAGAAATTTCCCCCGGCATCGGTCACAACTTTGTAGCCGCGTTTACCTTTGACGGAGACGCTGACACCTGCCAGCGGATCCCCCGTTGCAGCTTCGGTTACAGTGCCCCGCACAAGTCGCTGAGCGCTAAGGGAAAAGCAAAGTAATAACAGGAAAAGTGTTAAGTAGGTGGACCGAATTAATTTGTCAATAAAATAGACAGGATTTACGGGATTTTCAGGATTCAGGATGCCGTAAATCTTCGATTTACGACATCTTGTCAATCTTGTCAAATAAAAAAATAATAATGTCCCATTACTTAGATAATAGTGTTTGCGGAAAGGTATAGCGAGACCTCTCCTGGAAGATGTCGGAAAAATTTTCATATACAATCGGTTTTTGAGCAATTTGTTCGTCTTCGATGAGCGTCCTTTGTGGCGAAGGTACGCCTTTCGGCAAAATTAAAAAGTTCTGTTTACGGAAGGAACGAATAAAAGAAGCAATGGCGTGTTTCGTCGGGCTACAGATATAAAAAAAGTTGACCGATACGCAGCGAAACTTACAATTCTGCCCGCAAATGCCGGGGTACGCGCTGTTCCAGCAACTCCTGAGCGAGACCAAACGCCAGGGTCATCCCCGCTCCGCCCAAACCACTCACGACCATTACGCCTGGTTCGGGCTCAGCGATAAATTCTGGTTTGCCGGGCAGTTTGGCATGAACGCCATTCCACATCTCGGCAATTTGAAGGGAAGGAACTTTAAGGAATTTTTGTAAATATTTCAAAATCAATTCATTGACAGACTTTCGATCAGAAAGGTCGGGAGTGTTGCCGTACTCGTGGCTGTCGCCGATGGTCAGTTCCCCGAGGCGCGTTTGCGACACCAGCACGTGGATGCCCCATCGATTGTAATCCGACATTTCCCGGGCGAAGCGCTTTTTGAGCAACGCCAGGCTTTCGCAATGCGCAAAAGAAGCGTATTGTTGCAGGGTGAGTCCGGCGGCAAGATTCGCACCCAGAGTCCAGTTTTTGGGCTGCGGTACGGTGCGCATCATCTGCATTTTGCATTTAATTAAACCACTGTCGGCGAATATTTCCGAATAAAGCGTCTCAAAGTCGTCGCCGGAACAAACGAACGTGCGCTCTGCCTGCCATTCGGAAGCGCCATTGGAAAGTACCGGATGATCGATCTGCGTAATTGCCGTGTTGTAAAATATGTCCACCCCAGAAGTAGTGCGGAGGTATTGGTACAGGCATTCGATGGCTTCGCGCGGATCGATATTCACCTCGGTAGCGCTCCAGAGCGCGCCTTCCAGGCGGATGGGGTTCACGGCGGGGCTTTTGCTGATGGTTTCGAGTGGTGTCAGCATTTTGCATTGGTAGCCAATGTGACCGGTTGTGGCAACAAACTCCTCCAGTACAGAGAGTTCGTCTTCGCTATAAGCAAGGTGGAGCGACCCTTGAGGCTTTGCCCAGAAACCGATTTCTTCGGCGAGGTGGAGCCAGGTTTCGCGGGAGCGCATCGCCCGATCGAAGCTAGCGCCCGGTTGTTCGATGGGCCAAATCAACCCAAAATTGCGAACCGTTGCGCCCTGCGGGCGGGCATTTTTTTCAAACAAGGCAACTTTTTTTCCAAGTTGTGCTGCTGTGTAAGCAATTGCCAACCCCATGATTCCTCCGCCGACTACTGCCACGTCGTATTTTTGACTATGCAACTGCATTCCGGGTGTTTTAACAAAGCGTTTGCTACCGATTGAAAATCAGATTTATACCGGCACAAAAGTAGAAGATAAAGGCATGGCAGTGATAAAAGCGGCATTAATTATTTGTAAAATAATCGCCTGACCGGAAGCTTCCGGATACGTGCCTGCTTCTGGTGTCAAAAAAAAGGACCCCCTGCCTGTTTACAAAAGGCAGAATAGATCAGTTAGTCCGTTTTTTAAAGATTTCCAGTGTATAATCGATTTCTTCCTCTGTGGTGTAAACCGAGATACCCAGGCGCGTCACGCCGCCTTTTTCCAACAAGCCCAGTACTTCAGTTGCCCGAATGGCGTAGAAATGACCGTCCCAGGCGCAGACGTTATAGCGGTTTAGTTGCTGGCACACTTCCGTTGGCGTTTTGCCGGACACTGTAATGGCCAGGGTGGGTGCGCGGGGCGTCGTGTCGGCGTCCGGCCCAATTATCTGTACACCGGCAATGCTGGACAAACCAGCGTACAGCTTTTTCAGCATTTTGCTTTCGTGGCTGCGGATTTGTTGCATGGCGTGGAGCAACTGAGCGCGCCGGTTTTCGCCTTTGCCGAGGCTGGCGATGAATTGGATGGCGGCGTTTACACCGGCGATAGCAGCGTGATTGGCAGTGCCGGTTTCGATGCTGTATGGGGCGTGCTGATATGCCGTGCGTAGCCGATCCGTTGGTAGCCGATCCAGCAAGCCGGGACGGCTGTAGAGAATGCCGACGTGTGGGCCATAGAATTTGTACGCCGAGCAAAGCAGAAAATCGCAGCCGATTTCCTGTACGGCAAGCGGCAGGTGCGGGGCGTAGTGTACCGCATCCAGCAGTAGCCAGGCACCCACGCGGTAAGTCACTTCGCGAGCATACTGTACATCGTTGATCGTACCTAAAATATTGGAAGCGTAGCCCATTGCCAGCAGACGCGTGCGTTCGGTGACCTTGTTTTCCAAATCCTGGTAATCGAGCGTACCATCGGGCAGCAACTGCACTTCCCGCACGATGATGCCCTGCTCACGCAGCGCAAGCCACGGACCGCGGTTGGCTTCGTGGTCGAGCTGGGTGATGAGAATTTCGTCGCCGGGTTGCAGCATACGGGCGATAGCACGGCTCAGGGAGAAGTTGAGCGTCGTCATATTGGCACCCAGGGAAATGGTGTGTGCCCCCTCCGCCCCGAGGAAGGCGGCGGCGTTTTCCCGGGTTTCATCGAGGATGACGTCGGTTTCCTGGCTGGTAATGAATTGCCCATGCGAATTGGCGTTGGATGTTTTATAATAATTGGCAATAGCGTCAATGACCATTTGTGGTACCTGCGTGCCCGCCGGGCCATCAAGAAAAATAAGCGGCTTATTGTTCACTTGTCTTTGCAAAACCGGAAACTGTTGGCGAATAGCTGCATTCATGTCGAAGTGTTTTTTTGCGTTGAAAATAGAAAGAAAAGTATGGTCGAACTTCATTTGTCGCAAAAATAATTTCGCATGGAGAATTATTTTCATTCAAAACACACTTGCTAACAACATATTGGAAATGACTGAAAGTGAAGTGATTAAAAAATGAAAAAAATACATACTTTAGATGTGAAAAATTATTAACTTTGGCTGTGCAAAAAGCAGTGGTGATATTTTTGGATCCCTTCTAATCACAAAACGCCATTGTTTCCAATCTACCCAACTTTCTAACATTCGATTAGAACGTCACTTCTATTGTGCTCTGTTCAACGCACGTTGCGTTGCAGTTATCTCCCAAGCCCTCGCGGCCGGAAAAAATAATGAGCTTTCTGACTCACTGTCAGTAAAATAAATAAGAGAGAGGCAATCAACACTGTTACTATTTCGCTAAATTTAAGTCATAATAACATGAACTTACTTCAAAAGATGTACGCTATGAGCAAAGCTTTTACTCGTTTTTCGATTTTAGTCCTGTTGATGCTTACCTCTCTGGTACAAGCGCAAACGGTTTGGCCAGGCGATGTGAATAATAATGGGGTGGTTAACAATGTGGACGTACTTTACTGGGGTGTTGCCCATGGTAAGACTGGCCCTGCCCGCACGACCATAAGCTCCAATTGGTTGGCACATCCTGTTTCAGGGCTTTGGAATTGGGCATTTCCATTGGAGGGTCTGAATTTTTTGTATGCGGATTGTAATGGCAATGGCAATGTTGATTTGCAGGATGCCGAAGCGATCAAAAATAATTATGGCAAGACTCATGGTAGCGTACGGGCAGACCAACTCAGCCCCACTACCGGAACACCCCGAGCAAGAGTTATGCATACGGACTGGGTGAGAAGTGGCAACATCATCCGGGTAAAACTACGACTGGAAGATAACGATGCCTCCGACTTCAAATTCTACGGGGTTGCTTTTACAGTTTCCTTTTATATAGATGGTACTCTGGGCGATATTGAGTTTTCCGGGAATAATACTTTCTGGAAAAACCAATGGGGAGCCAATAATGCCTATGAATTCTATAATTTGAAAGATGAAAACATGGCGATTGCCGTTGTTGGTTTGAATCGAACAGACCTGACATCCGGCGGTGATTTGGGAACATTGCACATTCCAGACCATTACTTCGTACAAGGGAAATTGAGAATAACGCTCAAGAACATTTGGTTGATTGATAAGGAAATGCACACCTATCCCATTCGTGCGGATGTAAAAACGGTTGATATAGAAAGCAGAACCCCGGGCGAAGGAGATGAAAACAGTGAAGATGAAGATGAGGATGAAAATGAGGACGACGATGAGGATGAGGATGACGATGAGATGAGCAACACCTGCCCCAACGTCGTCAACCCCGTTTGCGGCAGCGATGGCAAGGTCTATCTGAACAGTTGCTACGCTGAAAAAGCGGGTGTGACGAGCTACACGCCGGGGGTGTGCAATCCGGATTGCGTGGATCCGACTCGGATTAACCCGAATGCCAATTGCCCAACGAACTACGAACCCGTTTGTGGCTGCAATGGCGTTACTTACGCCAATGCCTGTGAAGCCGAAGCAGCCGGTGTGCGAGACTGGACTCCGGGTCCCTGCAACAGCGATATTTCCAATTGCTACGATCCGACTCTGATCGTCACATCCGATGCCACATCGGTGAATACAGAGACCGGTATTATCACTTTCACTTGTTCGCGGGAATACGATCCGGTATGCGGCTGCAATGGCATTACCTACGACAACGCCTGCATAGCGGAGGCAAATGGCGTTCGCTTTTACAGCAAAGGCGTCTGTAATCCGGATTGCGTGGATCCCACCAGAATGGATCCGGCGGCTGTTTGTACCTTGGAGTATGCTCCAGTATGTGGCTGCAATGGCGTAACGTACTCAAATGCGTGCTTCGCCGAAGCAGCCGGGATTGTGTCTTACACGCCCGGTGTGTGTGGCACGGAGTCTTCCTGGTGTGATAAAGCTATTACATTGAGTTGCGGCGATTTTCTATCCAATGAAAGCACCGCAGGCGCAGGCAACGATATTTCCTCTTACCCCTGCAGCAATAAAAGCTATGGCGGTCCGGAGCGGGTATATGTGATTAATAAAACATCTGCCGGTGACTTGCAGATCGGGCTGGAAATCCTGACGCCCAATCGCGATTTGGACATGTTCCTGCTGGCCTCCAACTGCGACCAGATAAACTGCCTGCGATCGAGCAAAACCAGTAACACGCAGACCAACAACGAAGGTATTTTGTATGAAAATGCACCGATTGGAACGTATTACCTGGTGGTGGATGGGCCCCAAAGTGCGGTATATAACCTCGAACTCAACTGCGGCTACCTGAACTGCAACAATGCCATCCAACTGGCATGCGGAGAAACCTATAATGGCAACAACAGCAACGGCGACGATAATGTGTCGCTCTACGGTTGTTCCGGCAATATCTACAATGTGGAGAATAACGGACCAGAGATAGTGCACTACTTCACGGTAACACAAGCCGGCGAAGTGAAGATAAGCCTTACGAATCTTTCAGCGAATCTGGAGTTATTCCTGCTGAGCGATTGCGACCGGGGCGCATGCCTCGATTTCAGTCAGAAGGATGGCACCAGCAGCGAATCCATCACGGCTGATCTCTCGCCCGGCGTTTATTACGTAGTCGTTGATGGTAAAAATGGCGCTACTTCCAATTACAAGCTCAAAGTCGATTGTATATCGTCCTGCAATTTGAATCTCAATTTAAGCGCCTCCGACGCCAGTTGCGGACAAAATAACGGCTCCATCTCGCTTTCGGTTTCCGGCGGTTCGCCCGGTTACTACGTCTCCTGGACAGGACCGGTGTCCGGCAGCGCTACAACCAGCAACTCCTCTGGCGTATTGCGCAATTTACCTGCGGGTAAATATACCATCAAGGTAACAGACAGGAACAATTGTTCCGTTACCAAACAGGTTACCATCAATTCAGGCGGCAATTTGTCGCTAAGTACAATCGTAACCAACGCAACCTGCGGTGAGGCAGGCTCGGTAAAAGTCATTATCCAGAATGGCACACCAAAGTACACAATTTACGTAACGGGAACGGAAAACGGCACCTTCATTGCCAACAGCTCCGTTTTCACCCTGAATGATATGCTTCCGGGAAACTATCAAATATACGTTGTGGATGAAAACGGCTGTTCCGCTTCCAAAGAGGTAACTATTGTACAAAGCGAGAGCAGTTTTTATTTCACCGCCACTCCGAATCCGGTCGTTTGTGAAAGCCTGGGCTATATTTCCATTAAAACCTTTGGCGGCACTGCACCTTATAAAATAAAGGTAACCGGCCCCAAAAGCGGCACGGCAACCTCCAGCAGTTCCCGATTCAATATCGTCAACTTACCTGCTGGTACTTATAAAGTAACCATAGAATCAGCCAACGGTTGCACTTACACCGAAAGCATTGTGGTGACTTCCGAAGAACTGGAAGTGACGATGACCGAAGAAAGCGCAACCTGCACTGCCACAGGCTCTATCCAATTGATTATGACCCAGGGCAGCCCCACGTACATGATCGAGTGGTCAGGTCCGGTGAATGGCTCGGCTGCTACCAATAATTCAAGCTTTACCATCGAAAACTTACCCGCAGGCACCTATCAGATCATGGTGAAAGATGACAACTGGTGCGTGGTGAATAAAACGATTCAGGTGGGCGGAAGCGCCGGGTTTGATGTAGAATTTTTCCCGGGGGGAGGTGCCTGCGAAACACCCGGCAAGCTCGGTATTGATATCTTTGGTGGCAAAGCGCCTTATAAAATAATGTGGTCAGGGCCGGTAAACGGCTCCAAAACTTCAAGCAACAACTGGATCGACGTGGAAAACCTGCCCGGCGGCACTTACAACATCAAGATCGAAGATGCCAACTGGTGCACTTATACCAAAACGATAGTGATCCCCTCCGAGCAACTGGAAGTGGCGATGACAGAGCAAAGCGCGACTTGCACCGCTTCCGGCTCTATTCAATTGATTATGAGCAATGGCGCTCCGACTTACATGATCGAATGGTCGGGCCCGGTCAGTGGCTCAGCGGCTACCAATAATTCGAGTTTCACGATTTCCAATCTGCCATCTGGCACCTACGAAGTGATGGTGAAAGACGCTAATTGGTGCGTCGTCATCAAATTAATTCACCTTTCCGGCGGTACGGGCTTCGACTTTGAGCTTATACCCGAAAATGGCGTTTGCGAAGCACCCGGCAAGATTGGCGTTGATATTTTTGGCGGCAAAGCGCCGTACAAGATCACCTGGTCCGGGCCAGTGAGCGGCTCTACGACGACCAGCAGCACCTGGGTTGATCTGGAAAACCTGCCCGGCGGCTCCTATACCATTACGATCAAAGATGCCAACGGTTGCTCCCTCAGCAAAGATATCGAGATCACGCAAGGCGAAAATGACCTGTACATTCAGGCATTGCAGGATTCGCCGGACTGCGGTGCAACCAATGCTATTGCGCTGCAAATCACCGGTGGCTCGCCTACGTACCGTGTAGAGTGGTCTGGCCCGCAAAATGGCAGCGTTTTCACCAATAACAGAAACTTTAGCATTCAAGGCGTTACACCGGGGAATTATTACGTCACAGTTGAAGATGAGAACGGCTGTGTCGCCCATGAGTATGTGAAAATCAACCCGACAACCACGGAAATTTTCACCTCTGTCGTAACGGATGCCGTTTGCGAAGCGCCGGGCTCTATTAAGCTGACTTTTGTCGGTGGTATGCCTGCTTACACCATCAAAGTGACCGGGGCAGCAAACTTCAATACCACTACTTCCGGCAGCATGTTTACCATTGACAACCTGAAAGGGGGTACTTATACCATAAAAGTGACGGACAGCAAGGGATGTTCGCAGACGCAGGTCGTGACGGTTGATGTGGTAAATCCGCTTACAATAAATGCGTCGCTCGTTACCGACAATCAATGCGGCGGCTACAATACCATCTGGCTGGATATTAATGGCGGCACGCCAACCTACATGATTGAATGGGAAGGCCCGGTAAATGGCTCAGCTACAACCAACTCCAATGGCTTCGAGATTGAAAATGTTCCGCCGGGTAAATATACCATCACCGTGAAAGACGAGAACTGGTGCATCGCAACGACGATGATTATGGTCTTTGAAACACCATCCGACCTTTTCACAACGACAATTACCAACGTTATCTGCGAAACACCAGGTGCCATTAAGCTCAATTTTATCGGCGGCTCGCCGACTTACAACATCACCTGGTCCGGACCAGCCCCAGGCTCTGCCTCAACGGCGGCGGATATGTTTACAATCGAAAACCTGACGCCCGGCATGTACACGATCACCGTGACAGACAGCAACGGGTGTACCGACACGAAAACCGTGGAAGTAGCCGTTGATGAAGGCGCTATCACGATCAATGTTTCGCTGGTCGTAAATGATTGCGGGCAGTTCAATACGATCTGGATAGATATCTTTGGCGGTATGGCGCCTTACGTCATTGAGTGGACTGGGCCCCAAAGCGGCTCCGTCACCATTGATGATGACGCTTATGAGATCATGGATTTACCACCCGGCAAATACACCATTAAAGTGAAGGATAAAAACTGGTGTTACAATACCACCATGATTACGGTGTTTGAAACGCCGGTCGAGATATTTGAGGCAACAGCTAATAATGGTACCTGCGAGCAAAATGGTTCCATTTCACTTAGCCTGACCGGCACACCAGACTACCTCATAGAATGGGAAGGGCCGGTCAGCGGCTCGGAAATGATAAATACTACGGCGTATCTGATCGACGATCTTCCCGCAGGCGATTACATCATCAAAGTGACCGATGCCAATACCTGTACCGAAACAGAGACGATCACGCTCACGGAGGGCGGCAATCTGGCAGCTACGATCACCAGCGAAAATGCCAGCAGCACGGAAATGGGGAAAATCCTCATAAATATTACCGGCGGCACCGCGCCATTCACGATTGATTTTGCCGGAAACGGCGCAAGCGGCAGCCTGACGGCCAATAACACCGGCATGGTTGAAATTTCTAACCTGCCCGCCGGTGACTACACAGTGACGGTCACCGATGATAATGATTGTTCCATTACCGAGGAAGTGGTGATTTCAATAACAGAGGACTTACTGGAGATCACGGTTTCACAAACCGGCAATACCTGCCAGCCAACCGGCTCGGTGGTTGTAAATATCTCCGGAGGTACCGCTCCTTATACGATTCAATGGAATGGCGGCGGAGAAGTCGGTGTCAATGGTTCAGCGACAACCTCCGGCAATAGTGTCACTATTCAGAACCTGACTTCCGGCTCTTACACCATAACGGTAATCGGAGCAACGGGCAGCTCGGATTCAAAAACGATTGACGTCTTTGCCGGGGGTGATCTCGACTTTTCGGCAAGCACCACTAATGGCGCTTGTGGCGAAAGTGGTCAAATACTGGTGAGTATCAATAGTGGCACCGCGCCTTACGATATTACCTGGTCTGGACCGACCAATGGCTCCACCACCATAAACGGGGGGCTCTACACCATTACCGATCTGCCCAGTGGCACTTACACCGTGACGGTCATGGAAGACGGCGGTTGCAGCGCTTCCCGAATGATGAATATTACCAATACCAATCAGTTGCCGACGGCGAACTTTACATATACCATTGACGGTGCAACGGTTACTTTCATCAATCAGTCTTCACCGGGAACTTACAGTTGGAACTTTGGCGATGGCAACAGCGCCGCTACCAACAACCCATCTCACCTTTATGGTGGTGAAAATACGTATGAGGTTTGCCTTACCGTTACGAACGACTGCGGCTCCCGGGAGCGCTGCAAGACCGTAACGGTTGGTTCGCCTGCCGAAGCGGCAATTATTGACGTGAAGGAGGTCAGCGGCGCGCAGAATGCAACGGTGTTTGTACCGGTTGTCATCGAAAATTGTGTAACCAGTACGCTGGTATCTTTTGCCGGCTCTTTGTTCATCGGCAATACTTCCGTTGGTCAGATTACCGGCATAACGCCCGGTTCCATAGCGCCGCAGTACAACGCTGCGAACCGAACATTCAGCTATTTCAATAATACCGGCGGTGGCGTTCCATGCGGAGAAGGTCAGATTCTATTCTACATCAACGTACAATTGGTGGGTAACCCGGGGCAATTCACAGAAGTAACAATTGCCAATTCACCGCTGATTATCGAACTGGGTGGTATTGCCAATGGCATCCCGGTTGCTGTTCCGTACGGTATTTTGCCCGGAAGGGTAGATATTGCCAATACGGCGCAGGTAGCCGGCGATATCAAAACCTACTGGGGAGCGCCACTGCCGGAAGTGGAAGTAAATGTAGCCAGCGATGATTATAACACCATGCAAATGACCGATGAAAACGGTCATTACGGACTGCCCGAACTCCAAATGGGAGCGATATATACGATTGAGCCAAAGCGGAATTACATGCCGGAAAATGGACTTTCAACGTATGCGCTCTTTGCTGGTCAGCGGTTTATCCTGGGCATGGAGCCGCAGGAAATTGTATCGCCGTATCAAATCATTGCCGGTGATGCCAACTGCGACGGTCGCTTCACGAGCCTCGATTTGTTCCTCATCCAGCGTATCATCATCGGTTCCAGCCAGAGCTTTGGCGATTGCCCATCGTGGGTGTTTGTCAAATCGGAATCGCAGATGCCGGAAGAATTCAATTCCAGCAATGTTTTCCCATACAAAAACCGCGATGAAGTAATGCTGATGAAAGATACAATTTCCAATTTCATTGGCGTGAAAGTGGGCGATATTCTGGGGCATGCCAATCCGACGGCGGTACGCAGCAACGGCAAACTGGAATTCCGGGCGCCGAATCGTCGCGTGCAGGCTGGCGAGGTAATCGAGATTCCGGTGCGTAGCGACAACTTCAGCGCTATGGCAACGTTCCAACTTGGGTTGGTGTTCCAGGTCGGAGCGCTGGAATTCGTGGAGGTGATTCGTTCGGAGAACCCGGCACTGGTAGGGCTGGCGACCGGCGCTAGCGATGCAGGCACCGGCGTGCTGCGCATGAGTTGGTTCGATGTGAAGGGCGAAGGTTTGAGCGTGGATGCGGATGAGACGCTGTTCACCCTGCGCTTCCGGGCGTTGACGGATATCGAGGATTTGAGCCGCGTATTGCAATCAAATTCCCGATATATTGCTTCGGAAGCATTTACCAGCGATGCCGAAAAACTCGATGTGGAATTCCGCCTCGAAAATGGCGCACCAACGGAACAAGCGCCCGCTTACAAATTGTATCAAAACGCTCCGAACCCATTCCGGCAGCAGACGATCATCGGATTCGATCTGCCAACGGACATGGAAGCGGATCTGATCATTTTCGATCAATTTGGAAAGGTCGTACGCACCTTCAATCGCAATTACATCCAGGGGTACAACCAGATAGAAATCGCCAGGGAAAGCCTGGCGGCGGGCGTGTACTATTACACCCTGCGCACCGGCGACTTTGCCGCCACGAAGAGTATGATTATTTTGCAATAATTTGCAATAATTTTCCCAGCATCGAAGCCCGGCTTTGTGTGGTTGAATTGCTGCACAAAGCCGTCTTCATATTACGCCGTTAGGCAAAAATTCTAAACTATTTCAATAAGTTCACCAACTGGTCGTTTTAAATTAAAATTTCAAAAACCGAACCTAGCTAAAGCGCTTTTAAACATGCTTATGAGAAGGATCAAGCTCATGGTCAGCATCTGGGCTTTGTTGACATACACCCCCATCCTTGCACAGGAATCCATCACATTGCAACTCCCAGATACGGTTGTTAATGCAGCGGACACCTTGCGGTTAGACATTACCACCCAAAATTTCTCGAATATCGTTTCCGCCCAGTTTTCCATCAATTGGGATACCAGCGTTATTCAATATGTGGCTTTTGAAGAAGCCGGCTTGCCTTTCGTTGCAGTTGGCAGTGCCGGAGCAGCGAATGGGAGCCTGCGTTTTTCCTGGTTCGACATTCAGGGTGCCGGACAGACCCTCCCGGATGGTCTTTCTATCATCCAATTGATTTTCTTTGCAAACGGCGAGCCGGGCGATTTCACGGAAGTGAACATCACCGATATGCCGCTGGATATTCAAATTTTCCGGGCAACGGAAACGAACGGGCAATTTGAGGAGGTCCCGCTTGATCCGCAAAACGGTTCGGTGCTCATTACCGGTGGCGCGGGCGTTAACTTTCAAGTTGCAAATGTTAGCTGCAACAGTGGCGATGACGGCGCTATCAATACAACCGTAACCACTCCGGGCGCAACTGCCGTGCGCTGGTCGGGTCCGAATAACTTCCAATCTGCCGACGAAGATATTTCCGACCTGGTCGCCGGAGATTATACCCTGGAAGTTCTGGATGATAACGGTGCTGTGCTCCTCGATTCAACGGTGACGATTTCGCAACCGGCAATGCGGCTGCAAATTGATGAAATTGAGGTAACGAATGCTTCCTGCGCATCGCCAAACGGTGCTGCGACCATTACTGCCTCCGGCGGAGTAGCGCCGTACCAATTTGACATTGGCGATGGTTTTGAACGTACCAACCGCTTTGCGATGCTGCCGCCGGGCGATTATGAAGTGATGGTTCGCGATACAAATAATTGCGAAGTGATTGACAGTTTTACCATCGAATTGACGGATGGACCGAAGCTGAACCTGCCGGATACGGTTTTCCTTTGCGATGGCGAAAACGCCTTGCTGGATGCCGGGCAGTTTAACAACTACCTTTGGTCGAATGGAGAAACAACTCGCTCCATCTCGGTGAGTGCCCCGGGCACTTTCAGCGTGACCGTCAGCGATGCGCCCGGCTGCGAGGCTTCGGATACCATTCAGGTGGTCGCCGGCGAGGCGGCAGTGGCGAATATTCAATCTGAGAAAACGGCGGTTTGCCCGGGCGAATCCGTACAGTTGATTGCCAGCGGCGGCGATATGTTTCAATGGCAGGATGAATCCGGTACGCTGAGCGCCACCGATACTGCCAGCCCTTTTGCCACACCTACCCAGGAGACAACCTATTTTGTCGAGGTATCCAATGGCTGCGCTTCCGCCAAAGACTCCATTCTGATTCAGGTTTTTGAAATTAATTCCGGGGTAAGTCCCGATACCTGCATCGGTCCGGGCGACGAACTGGAGCTGCAGGCGTTCGGCGGCGTGGCGTATTTTTGGTTCGTCAACAAATATCCGGTCAGTGACAACACCATCCCGAACCCAACGGTCTCACCGGAAGACAGCACTAATTATGTCGTAATGATCACCGATGCGAATGGCTGCGTGAATACGGACACGGTGCAGGTACTGGTAGCAAACGATCCACTGGACATTCTGGCGATCAACCTGATCACGCCCAATGGCGATGGCAAAAACGACGTGCTGGAATTTGGCAATATTTCCAAATATGGCGTGAATTCGCTTAAAATTTACAACCGCTGGGGCGATCTGATTTACAACAAAGTTAATTATCAGCGGGATGACGAGCGCTTCGACGGTACGTACAAGGGAAAAAATTTACCGGCTGGAAATTATTTCTACGTCCTGGCGTTTCGCACCGGCGAGATCAAACAAACGCTGACGATCCTGCGCGAATGACTTGGGTTAAATCCAAAATTTTGTCTTTTCAAACTTAAAATTTCCAAAACCGATGAGATATATTTTACCCCTCTTTTTCCTGTTGCCGCTGGCGGTTTTTGGTCAGCAATTGCCGGATCGAAGCCCTTTCGGCGAATTGGATTATGTTTGGAATCCGGCGATGACCGGGCTGTACGACTACTGGGAGATCGCGGTGGATTACCGGCAGCAATGGTTTGGCTTTGACAATGCGCCCAGCACGGCGACCATCGCGGCGCAGTACCCCTTCGAGCGGGAAAATATGAGCATTGGCGGGGTGTTTATGCACGATAAAATTCAGCCGTTGCAATTTTCTTTTCTTGGGTTTAATTACGCCTATCGGTTCAAAATGGGTTTCACACGTTACGATCAGGCGTCCATCGGTGCAACGGTGAACGCGAGCCAGTATTTCGTGGATGCCCGCCAGATCATCATCAACGATCCGGACGATCAGTTGCTACCCATTGGCGAAAGCAATACGCTGGGATTGAATGCCGGCGTGGGCTTTTTTTATACCACTTACGGCGGCACGCGGCGCAGCCGGTACAGCGAAGAAAATGCGTTTTTCTTCGGTGGCGCAGTACAACAAGTATTCCCTACGGAAATCATTGTAGAGGAAACCAGTCGTTTTGCCAACTGGCAGCGCACCATGCACGGCAATTTTCTGGTGGGCGGGCGGCTGGTGAATGATAATTTTTTGATCGAACCTTCCGCCTGGCTCAATTTCGGTAGCCCGAATATTACCAACGTCAATATCAACGTGAAAATGGAAATGCCCGAAGCCTTCTGGACGGCCATCACTTATTCGACCAATCAAACCCTGGCGCTGCAAGTCGGTGTCATCACGCGGAGCGGTTTCGACGATAGCAGTTACTGGCGAATCGGGATGCTCGGCTCGTACAATATCAGCGACTTTGGGCAGTACCGTGGCTTGGGCATCGAAGCCATGCTCGCTTACCGCTTTGTGCTTTAATCTTTCGCCATATACCCCGGTCCACGGACGAATTTTCCCGGCGTAGCACCAGTATGTTCGCCATCTTTCAAGACTTGCTCGCCATTCACAAAAACATGCGCCACGCCGGTCGCGTATTGGTGCGGCTCTTCAAACGTTGCGTGATCCTGAATCGTTTCGGGATCGAAAATGACAATATCCGCATAGTAGCCGGGCTTCAGCAAGCCGCGCTTGTCATCGATTTTTAACTTTTTGGCAGACAAATGCGTCAGTTTGTAAATCGCTTCCTCTAACGGAATGACTTTTTCATCGCGAACGTATTTGCCCAACAGGCGCGCGAAATTGCCGTAGGTGCGCGGGTGCGTGCTGGATTTCAACACATCGCCTTCGGCAGCCGGCGCGCCTGCATCTGAGCCAAAGCTCATGTACGGCAACTGAATCTGACGCTTGATATTTTTTTCCGACATCAGGAAATAGACCACCTGCACGCGGCTACCATCCTGGATAACCAGGTCGATTGCTGCATCTTCGGGCGATTGATTACGCATTTTGGCAACTTCTGCCAGCGTTTTGCCGGTGTATTGATCGCGCAATTCTTCATTCCGAAAACCGACCAGCAGCACGCCTTCCGCACCAGCCGAGAAATAAAGATTTTCCCATTCCATCGCGTCGGTCTTCATTTCTTCGACTACCTTTTTGCGAACGGCAGGATCTTTCAGTCGATTTGCCCAGGCAGCATAACCGCCCTCCTGCACCCAGGGTGGCATGGCGGCATCCAGACCGGTAGAGCCAGCGGTGTAGAGGTACATATCTGCCGTGATTTTTATACCCGCTTCGCGCGCGCTGTCGATTTTAGCAAGGATGTTATCAATCTTTGACCAGTTTTGTTGTCCGCCGAATTTCAGGTGATAAATTTCTGCCGGAAGATTGGCTTCACCGGCAATCCGAATCGTCTCATCCACCGCGTCTTCAATGCGGTTGCCCTCGCTGCGCATGTGCGTGATGTACATGCCGCCGTACTCGCTGGCGACTTTGCACAGTTCGATCAACTCCTCTGTCTTGGCATAGAATGCCGGCGCATAAATGAGCGAAGAGCCAATGCCCATCGCGCCTTCCTCCATTGCCTGGCGGGCGAGAGCTTTCATGCGCTCCAATTCTTCGGGCGTTGGTTCGCGATCTTCGTAGCCGACTTCGTGTACACGCAAGCTCGTCGCACCAACGAACGAAGCTACATTCGGCGAAATGCCATGGTTTTCCAGATACTCAAAATGATCGGCAAAAGTGACCAGTCTGACACTGTCTTCGGTGATGTTCGGTTCTTTGACTGGTCCCAATGAACGTCCTTCGCCCATGACTTCCAGGGTAACGCCCTGCTTGATGTCGCTCATACCGCGCCCATCCTCCAAGAGGTTTGTCGCCCAGCTGAGCATGTTGATGAAGCCAGGACTGACTGCCATGCCCTGTGCATTGACTTCCTGGGTGCCAATGTCGCGACTCAGATCGCCAACGGCGGCAATCGTGTCAGCATTTACAGCAATATCCCCTTTCGCCGGGGCTTCGCCCGAGCCGTCGTAAATCATGGCATTGCGAATGATGAAGTCGTATGTTTGCGGCTCGCGCTGGCAAGCGGCAAGCAGCAGCACGCTCAACGCGAAGAGAAAAATGGGTTTTAGGTTTTTCATGTTGTGTTGATTTGAGAATAAAGGGCTTTCTCATAAAAAAAGGAATGAGCGAGACAAAGTTGTAAATTTGGTTTACTACAACTAAACTCAACAACAAAACTCACCCACAACATAGAACAAGAAACGACATTTTACGAAGAACTTCAAAGGCAAACGGATTTAGATTTAGGAGATCGTCGAGGCAAGAAACATGTGCCCTTGGCACTAGTG
>CAZFBU010000005.1:54304-57730 GCA_964517175.1 uncultured Saprospiraceae bacterium | reverse complement strand
CGGGCTGTTTACTCAAATCAATGACCAACTCAACCGGACGATCTTCCAAATCTATACCATAGACAAAAGCGGAGGGCATATTGAAATGTACTTTCCGATTGTCGATACCAGAATAGGTACCATCTGCGTGATTCGCGTAAAGCGTGTAGCGAAACTTTACGGTGCCATCGTGCCCAGCGATCTGCCACTTGGAAATATCGGCTTTATTGATTTGAATGGGTTCGTCTTTACTGTTGTAAGCGGCTTCGTTATATACATTTTTGGCAAAAAAATGCGCCGCGTAGCGCCCCGGCGAAGCATTCGGCATGCGAATTTCAAATACGCCCTGCGGCAGAGCGGAAAATTCGACCGTAATGACCACTTCGTGGTGGCGGATATTGTCAAGATTGACGCTGTAGCGCGTGGGTTCCTGTGCCCAGGCTACTACCGTCAGGAGTAGTGCGACCAAAGTCGGGAAGAAATTTTTCATAGTGCTGATAAGAATTGGGATATTTTGATTTTTGTTATTTGCTTTCGTCGTCCGGTTTTTATTCCTGTATTTTCGGGCCGTAGCTCAGGTCACCTGCATCGCCCAAACCCGGCACAATGAAGGATTTTGCGGTAAGTTCCTCATCCAGTGCGCCCATCCAGATGTAAGCATCCGGAAACAAGCGACGCAGAAAATCCAGCCCGTGCTGCGAAGCGATGGCTGTTACAAAGTGGATTTGCCGGGGCGTGCCGTATTCATACAGGGCTTTCATGGCTTTTTCTATGGAAGCGCCGGTTGCCAGCATGGGGTCGGTCATAATGAGGACGGTATCCTCGATATTCGGGCAGGAAACATACTCCACGTGTACCTCGAAAGTGCCGTCTTTGTGGTGTTTGCGGTAAGCAGAAACAAAGGCGTTGTCGGCAGTGTCAAAAAAATTCAGCAAGCCCTGGTGCAACGGCAGCCCCGCCCGCAGGATTGTTGCCAAAACCAGGTGGTCATCCGGCACATGGGCGATCGCAGTGCCGAGGGGCGTGTCAATTGCTACCTCTTTGAAATTCAGGGTTTTACTAACTTCGTAAGCCAGTACTTCCCCAATGCGTTCGAGATTGCGCCGGAAGCGCATACGGTCATTCTGGACGTTCACATTGCGCAATTCGGTTAGAAATTGATTGGCTACTGAATGATGCTCGCTGAGATTGAAAATCATGGATTGTAGTAATTTTGAGCGATAAAAATAGGAAAAACAAGTGTTAAACCGCCGGATAAGCCAAAAAACTATTCCGGTGTTTTCGTGGCCATTTGCAGGATCGTTTCGTAAACCGGACGCCAGGCTTGCCAACCGTCCAGATGGGAAAGCGAACTATTGTGCCAGATCGTCGAAAAGGTGCCGCCAACAGCTTTGGTTTGTTCGATCAGATTGCGGACCGCCAACCCGGCTGCTTCCGGCGGGAGTTTCAGATAGGTTTTCAGCGCAACGTCCATCACCTGAAACGGATGCATCATCAGTTTGGTGGTTGTTTCTGCTTCGAGATCGTACCAGGGGAAAGGCGTAGCGATACCCGCTCGAAAGCCAATGGCATCGGCGTAGCCCAGGGTATAGTCGTGCCGGATACCCGCATTTAGCAGCGCGCGGCAGGTGTGCGGAAAACGCAACCGCAGAAAATGCTGTCGGCTATGTGCGATCGGGTGGGCAGTCATATCCTCCAGGCGTTGCCGCTCCATCCCGATCCGTTCCGGCTGCTGGTGCGATCGGTAGGAAGGGTGGATGCCTGTTTCGTTTTGCTGATCGAGCCGCCGGATCAATCGGCGCAGCGCCGGCTGCCGATGGTGGATGTTTTTATCAAAAGGCGCGTAGTCACCCAACAGGAAAAAGTAAATGGGGTGCAGGTTGAATTGTTGGTGCAGGTTTTCGAGATAATCGTACGAATCGAAGGGATCTGCTTTTTTGCCAAATAATGTATGGAATTGATGTTGAAGGCTCGTAAAGTCAGCGCGAAGCAAATGTCGCAGGCCTGCTCCAATGGTGCGGGCAAAGCCCTTGTGGCGGTATGCCCAGGCAAGGTCGATGTCGTAAGTTGGCCGAAATTGATAGCGTGATTTTCCAACCTCTATCTGCGGATAATATTTTTTCACCAAGTCGTAAAAGTCTAAACACCAGTAATTTACAATCGGAATTTGCAAAAAGCCATTCTGATGAGCCAGGCTGGCGGCGGCGGGAAACCGATCGTGAGGGTCGGGTTCAAAAGGCAGGTATTCTTCGTAGCGTGTCACCAAATAAAATATGGCAGCCGGCATATCAAAGGGTATGTCAGCGTCCGGTACATTGCACTGGAAAAAAGCGGGGCGCGTTTCCAGGTAAAAGACGGTGGTATCCTGTGGTCGTATGCCCGACGCAAAGAGCAAATTTCCAGCCGGAATGAAAACTTCGCGGGCGTCCTGACGTTCTGTACTGTAATTGATTTTGCAACCATCCGCATTGCGATAAGCCGCCAGATCGCTGCACAATGTATATTCTGCTTGCAGTACATGCCGAAGGATAATTTCCCAGGCGTACTGAATTCGAGGCGTAATGCGAGGTGTGTAAATAATTATGGACATAAGCAGTGCAGTTGACAAAAAGGACAAGCAAAGATCAAGAAATTCGGCAAAACTGTCATTTGTCCCATTTATTTTCTAAATTTATGTGCAGATAAGATATTTTTATACCTGCACCAATAAGTAAGCCATGCGTAAAATTCTACTTATCGCCACATTGTGGGCACTTCTGATGCCGCTGCTCTTTGGGCAGGAGGTATTGGTGCCCGGAGAAAATTACTACGAAAGTAGCAAAGGTATCATTTATAACAAAGAATTGACGGTTAATTTCAAACTGCTCACCAATGGTTATTCTCTTGGCGTGGACATTGGTACGTTGCAAACATACTACCTGACCCGCTTTTACAGCATAGAAATCGGCGAACTGAAGCACCCGAAAGAATTTCGCCAGAGCTTCGACTTTCGATCCCCAACGACCAACCGCATCTCCCGCGCTTTTATTTTCGGTAAGGAGAATACCTTCATCCCGCTCCGGATCGGTTTTGGTGAAAAGCGCTACTTCTCGGAAAAAGCCAAGCGCAAAGGCGTAGCGATCGGTATGAGCTATGCGGCAGGACCTTCCATCGGGCTGCTGAAGCCTTATTATCTGGATTTGCTTCGCTTCAATGACACGGGAGGCGAGCCGTTTGTGCGCAGCGAACGCTTCACGGAAGAAAATGCCGCGTTTTTTCTCAATACCAACAATATCTACGGGTCGTCTGGTTTTGCCAAAGGGTTGAATGAACTTTCCATCACACCGGGCGCACACGCCAAATTTGCCATTCACTTCGACTGGGGCGCCTTCGACGAATTCGCGAAAGCCCTTGACGCTGGCGTAATGGTGGATTTCTACTTCCGCACCGTTCCGATCATGGTCGAAT
>CAZFBU010000005.1:44996-54204 GCA_964517175.1 uncultured Saprospiraceae bacterium | reverse complement strand
GACGCTGGCGTAATGGTGGATTTCTACTTCCGCACCGTTCCGATCATGGTCGAATCACCCAATGTACAGAATGCCGAAAACCAGTCTGTTTTTTTTAATCTTTATCTAAATTTGCAACTCGGTAAGCGTTGGTAGTGTTGTAGTGAATGCAACTGATTGGAGACCTTTTCCGGTGAACTTATTGCGCTGCGAAGTGTCTTTTGTCTAGTAATTTGTATTAAAAGATGGAAAAAAGCTATGCTAGAATTACCGATTGTAGAACATCCTGAGAAAAGAAAAAAAAGACCGGACTGGCTGCGGGTAAAGCTGCCAATTGGTCCGGAATATAAAAAAGTGCGGGCGCTGGTTGATGAGTACAAACTGCACACCATCTGCCAGAGCGGCAACTGCCCGAATATGGGCGAATGCTGGGGTGCGGGTACGGCAACTTTTATGATTTTGGGAAATACCTGTACGCGTTCCTGCTCGTTTTGCGCGGTGAAGACCGGGCGTCCGCCGGAATATGATGAAGACGAGCCGCGCCGCGTAGCGGAAGCCATCAAGTTGATGGAGGTGAAACACGCCGTCATTACCTCCGTAAACCGGGACGAGCGCAAAGACAGAGGCGCAGAGATCTGGTATCAGACGGTACGCGCCGTAAAGGAGCTTTCCCCGCAAACAACCATCGAGACGCTGATTCCGGATGTGCGCGCAACCTGGGATGCGCTGGAACGCATGATCAGCGCAGGGCAGGAAGTGGTGTCGCACAACATGGAAACAGTGAGTCGTTTGTATCGCAAAGTGCGTCCGCAGGCAAAATACGAGCGCAGCTTGGAGCAGATCAAACGAACGAAGGAATACGGCAAACGCACGAAGTCGGGCATCATGGTCGGCCTGGGCGAAACCAAAGAGGAAGTTTTCCAGATCATGGATGATCTCGTGGCACATGATTGCGACATTCTGACCATCGGTCAATATTTGCAACCGACGAAAATGCACCTGGAAGTAGCCGAATTCATTCATCCGGATACCTTCGCAATGTACGAAGAAGTAGGCTTGTCAAAAGGCTTGAAATACGTAGAAAGCGGACCACTCGTACGCTCGTCTTACCATGCAGAAAGACACGTAAATGTCTGATGATAAAGGGATTGTAATTCTATGCATTGGCTTTGCCAGTTGGGTAAAGCCACTGTCTTATTTGTAATACTCGGAAAAAAATTCTGGCAGATGCCGCAGCGCAGCCAATTCCCGGTAAGTGGTGCGCGCCTCGCCCGCCGGATAGCCGAAATATGCCTTGCCGCCCTCGAGATCCTTTGATACGCCCGACTTCGCCAGAATGATGGCTTTGTCGCCAATTCTTAGGTTTTGTGCAATGCCCACCTGCCCGTACATGACTACCTCGTCGCCGACAATGGTATTCCCACCGATACCCACCTGCGCAGCAAACAGACACTTTTTTCCGATCACTACATCATGACCGATGTGTACCTGGCAGTCAAGCTTCGTACCTGTACCAATGATCGTATCGCCGGAAACGCCTTTGTTGATCGTGCAGCCTGCGCCGATTTCCACATCGTCTTCGAGGATGACGCGCCCGCCCGAACGCCAGCGCTGATAGCCGGCTTCCGTTTTTTTGAAGTAAAAAGCGTCGGTACCGACAATTGCGCCCGACTGCACAACTACCCGGTCGCCGATAATGGTATGTTCCGCAATAACTGCATTCGCCTGGATGTAGCAGTTTTTCCCGATCTTCACATGATGTCCGACCATTGCGCCAGGTTCGATGATGGTGCTGGGATGAATCTCTGCCGTGTCGCTGATGTTTTTTTGCAACGGCTGAAACGGTCGAAACTCCAGGACTAAACTATTGTAAGCGGCGAAAGGGTCATCGCAAACCAAGAGAGCTTTGTCTTTTGGACACTTCGTTTTTTGATTGATCAGGATGATGCTTGCCGCCGAGTTTAGCGCTTTTTTGTAATACTTCTCCACATCAACGAAGGTGACATCCCCGGGGCGCACCTGGTGTATCTCATTGATACCGGTTGCCTCGAGTTTTTCATTGCCGATGAGGTCGGCATTTACTTTTTTTGCAATCTCCTTGACCGAAATAGGGCTTGGAAAATCCATAAATCGCTTCTGTTTTTGAATTACAGACGGCAAGATAAGCACATTCAAGGAAAGTGAAATTCCTTTTACAGAGCCATGAAAATTGGAATGAAAACGACGAAAAGCCATTTTCATTCCAATCAGGTTTACGTATTGAAGAAACTATCGCTTTCTCCGGGTACCCCTTCCACTGCTGCGATGACGTCCGCCGCTACTTCGGCTATCGCGCTGGTCACGTTGGTCGCGCTGCTGTTGCTTGCGCCGTCTGGCTGCGGTGAGGCTATCAAAGGAAGGATCGTCGTGCAAAGTCAGTTTACCACCGGAGAGCGCTTCCAAATCATCCTTGATGATGTCGTCACTCACGTAGTGTTCCTTGTTCCAGGTGCGATAAGCGAGCTTCATGTACGAGCCGATCACATCAATGAAACCTTCGCGCTTTGGTCCTTCCGGCATGGAAAGTGCCCTTTGAATTAGTTTCTGCACATTGTGCCCGTAGTGCCGATACTGCGCTTCGAAGTACGGATAACCAATCGGTTCCGGTTTTTTCTGTGCATCTTCCGGCCTGGGGCGCATGCCGCTGGGCGGATTGGCTTTCAACTCGTAGTTGGCGATGCGATAAATGTGCTTCCACAATTTTTCGCGGTAGTCTTCCACACTCCGGCTTTGCGGGTGGATTTGCATCATCAGATCGACGATGGATTCGATAAATGCGGCTTGTTGCTGCTCATCTTCAATCGTTTTGGCATGACTGATGAGCTTCTGCACGTGCCTGCCGTACTCTGGAATTACCAGGTCTTCTCGTTGAGAATTGTATTCGAGGTCTAAAACATTTTCCTCCATGGAATATTATTGAAAATTATAAAGCGTTTTTTATTCAACGGTTACGGATTTCGCCAGGTTTCGGGGCTGATCGACGTCGCAGCCGCGCATCACCGCGATGTGATAAGACAGCAATTGCAGCGGAATGACGGATAACAACGGCGTAAATGGTTCTTCTGTATCCGGTATTTCAATCGTATGGTCAGCGATTTTGCTGATTACTTCGTCGCCTTCCGTTACAATAGCAATGACGATGCCACTGCGTGCCTTTACTTCCTGAATATTGCTGACAATTTTGTCGTAAGCGCTGCGATTGGTCGCCATTACGATCACCGGCATTTGCTCATCGATCAGGGCAATTGGCCCGTGTTTCATTTCGGCTGCCGGATAGCCTTCTGCGTGAATATACGAAATTTCTTTCAATTTCAGCGCTCCTTCCAGCGCCACCGGAAAATTGTAGCCGCGGCCCAGGTACAAGGCGTTGGGTTTATCTTTGATTTCACCGGCAATATACTCGATTTGTTTGTCCTTTTTCAGCAATTGTTCCACTTTGTGCGGAATGGCATCCAGTTCCTGTAAAAGCTGGCGATAGCGCGTTTCAGAAATGGTGCCGCGCTTGTGAGCCAGGCTCAGCGCCATGAGCGTCAGGAGCGTCACCTGCCCGGTAAAGGCTTTGGTGGAAGCCACGCCAATTTCCGGTCCGGCGTGGATGTAAGAGCCGGCGTCCGTCAATCGGGCGATGGAAGAACCAACGACGTTTACAATACCATATACCAAAGCGCCTTTTTCCTTCGCCAGTTCGATGGCAGCGAGGGTATCCGCCGTTTCACCCGATTGAGAAATCGCGATTACGACGTCCTTATTGGTAAGGATGGGATTGCGATAGCGCAATTCGGAAGCATATTCCACCTCCACCGGAATGCGGGCCAGTTCTTCAATGAGGTACTCGCCAATCAGTCCGGCGTGCCAGGAAGTACCGCAAGCCGCAATAATAAAGCGCTCCGCATGGATGATTTTGTTCTGGTATTCTTCCACGCCGCCCAGCCGTATCCAGCCTTCGCTCGTGCTCATACGCCCGCGCATGCAGTCGGCGATGGTCGTTGGTTGTTCGTATATTTCCTTGAGCATGAAGTAATCGTAGCCACCTTTTTCCAGCGCTTCTATTTCCATATCCAATTCGTGGATGAAGGGGGTTTGTACTTCGTTGCTTTCTATTTTTTTTATTTGCAGATTGCCGTTTCGTTCCACTACGGCAATTTCTTCGTCATTCAGGTAAACCACCTTTTTGGTATGCTCCACGATGGGCGTGGGGTCGGAAGCCAGGAAATATTCACCCTCTCCCAGCCCGATGACCAGCGGGCTGGCCTTGCGGGCTGCCACGAGTTTGCCGGGATTTTCCCTATCCATCACCACAATAGCGTAAGCGCCAATCACCCTGGTGAGGGCCACTCGGACGGACTCTTCCAATGATAGTCCTTCGCGCTTTTGAATTTCATCGATCAGATGCACCAGCACCTCGGTATCGGTGTCGCTTTTGAACTGATGGCCTTCTTTTTCCAGCGCTTTTTTCAGTAGCGCGTAGTTTTCAATGATGCCATTGTGCACAATTACCAGGCGGCCATTGCCAGAGCTGTGCGGGTGTGCATTTTTGTCGTCGGGGATACCGTGCGTTGCCCAGCGGGTGTGCCCGATGCCGGTGGTTCCTTTTTTGACTTTTTCTGCGGCAAAATCAACCAGTTCCTGTACTTTACCTTTTTTCTTATATACCTGAATGTCGCCGTTCAGCAAGGCTACGCCCGCGCTGTCATAACCGCGGTATTCCAGGCGTTGCAGTCCTTTTACAAGAATGGGGTAAGCTTCTTTGGGTCCAATGTAGGCTACAATTCCACACATGGTCTTAGATTTTTAAATAGTTAGTTAATGACGCCTGTCATAGTCTTGTGAATGCTATTTTGAGTTTTATGGCATATTCCGGGTGTTTAGTGCCGTAAAGGGGGACCCTCGCAGCACGCTGCGCCCGGTTGAATACCGACATATGCAATGTATTTGAGTTGCGTCCGTCAATGATGCCCTGAAAATGAGAGGTCAGGTTCATTCGATAAACGATGGGATCATCCTGGTTGGCGTCCCCGATGGGCACACCTCCGTAAACTGCTCTCAATGTAGCCTCTCCCTGTGCCCTTAAAATCTGGATATCATCGATGACCCTCAGGTTACCATCTTCGTCAGGATGCAGTAGCATAATCTGCGAAACCGGGGTGTATATATTGAAATCATCACCGGGCAGTTTTGCTACTCGCACTTCCAGTTCCGCTTTGTTGATAACTACGTTTTTAAAATCATTTATGAAGGGAATTTCCAGTTTGGTGTTCAGTCCGGTCATTCCCTGTACAAATACGAGGCTGTCGCCAAGTGCCTTATTTTCTATATAACGCTCCGCCGGCGCTTCGGTTGCATCGTATTCGAGGTTGATTACCCTGGCATAGAACGGGTTGAACGCATATTGATATTGTGCGGTGGTCTCTCCGGATCCGTTGTTGTAATAAATAAACAATCCAGCTCGCTCGGAGGAAACCAAATTTAAACTCAGCATACCCGCGTTAACCGTAGTCGGCTTGATGTGAATGCCCTTAAAATGACTCAGGAAAGCACTGTCGCTTCTGTAGAAGGCGGTATCGAGTCCCAGCAATTCGCCACCGAGCCTTGTGGATAGCGGAATGCGAAGCTGCGGAGGTACACGCAGCGTGTCGGCTGCAAAATCAGTATAGTTAACAATCGTCACGCTATCGAAAGTCGGCGTAAAGGAGTGTGTCGCCAACGGCATCATTTCCGACTGAAATGTTCGGTTCGAGAAATAATTTTGCAGCGGGTTTATGTCTTCGGTCAGGCGATGTACCGCCAGCCCGAAGGGTTCTTTCAGGTTTCCGTAGGCGTTTGTGGTATCCAGGGGCAACACCAGCACGACGGAGTCCACGATAAAATTCTCGAAATTGGGCGAGAAGCTGGTCAATGTAAGTTGGGCGTAGAGTTCCGCTTTTGAAGTGCCGAGTATCGGGTCGGCCAGTTCGCCGATGGGGTAGCTGCTGAACAAATCAGAAAAGTCATTCGCAGGGAAGTACGTCAGCACGGAGTCACTCAGGATGGTTGTTGCCTGCAGGGTGAGCGTATCCGAAAAGCCCACCTCGGCCTGGTCGCCGCTCAGCAGGTCGCCGCCGATTTCCGTCGGATCAGTACAGCCCGGAGTCAGTATAATCATCAGTGCCAAGGCACACAGGAAAAGCCAAGCAAATGGTCTCATGCTAGTTGTTGTTTGAAATACGTTTGTAAGTTTGTGTGTTACTTTTGCTTTTGAATAAAAACATAAGCGGGGCAAGCCAATTGAGTCTTCTGTATTTCCTAAGCCCAATGAGAGAAAAAACAAAATTATAGCCTGGAAAAGCAAAAAGCTGCGGCAAGGTAAAAAAATTATTCCGAAACTTTTTCCTCCAGCAGCGACTGATAAAACTCCAGATAAGAAGAAAGGAAATCTTCGTCGCTGGAGATGTAATCGAGTTTGGGTTTGTCCGTGCCATCAACCACTTTCGTAACGGCGTCGCTATATTTTTCGCTGCCCAGAATCAGTGCGTCGGCATATTCGATCGCACCTTTGTGCAGCGTTACACCCGTACCATTTTGGTATGCCGTCAGATCATCCGTCGTGACATTGTTGATCGTGGCTTTCGCCAGGAAGTTGTCGTTGGTTGATTTTTCCAGTTCATCCGCATAGATGGAATAAACGATCTTGGAATCCTGGAAAAGCGGATCGGCTTTGTAGGCTGTTTTCAGATATAGTGGAATGAGGCTCGTCATCCAGCCGTGGCAGTGGACAATATCCGGCGCCCAGCCAAATTTTTTCACCGTTTCAATGACACCCTTGCAGAAAAACACCATCCGGTCTGCGTTATCCTCGAAAGGCTCGCCTGCTTCATTTTCAAAAACAGACTTCCGCTTGAAGAAGTCTTCATTGTCCAGGAAATATACCTGCATGCGAGCTTCCGGCAGCGAAGCCACTTTGATAATGAGCGGAAAATCGTCATCATCAACAATAATATTCATGCCGGAAAGGCGTACAACTTCGTGCAGGCGGTGGCGGCGTTCGTTGATCGTTCCGAAGCGTGGCATCAGCACGCGTATTTCCATTCCACTTTCCTGAATATGCTGGGCAAGCTTTCTAGCAATATTTGAAATTTCCGTGAGCGCAGTATAAGGATCCATTTCCTGCGTTACAATCAGCACTTTATAGTTACTCATACGGGGTAAAATTTAAAAATATGAAACCTGTATTTTCTACAGTTCAATAAACAGAAGCGCAAATATAAGAAAAATAGCGGACTTTTCCGTATTTGACAGTCAGTTTAATACGCTCTTAACGAAAACAACTATATTTGCCCATCGGTTTACAAAAGCTTGCACCGTCTATGTTTTTATTCAAACGAATTTATCCGTTGCAGCAGTTGCTGGCTACGGTTTCTGATAAAAGGGGCACCATCGGCTTTGTTCCTACGATGGGCGCACTGCACGAGGGGCATCTGGCAATCGTACAGCACGCCATGCAGCAGCACGATTGTGTGGTGTGTAGCATTTTCGTCAATCCTACGCAATTCAATGATGAGCAGGATCTCAAAAAGTACCCCCGTACACCTGAAAAAGACATCGAACTACTGGAAAAGGTTGGTTGCCATGTGCTTTTTATGCCGGATGTCGAGGAAATTTATCCGCCTGATTATGACCAAACGATGCAGATTGACTTTGGCGAACTGGATAAACGCATGGAGGGCGCTTTCCGCCCCGGGCATTTTGCGGGGGTAGCGCAGGTCATCCGTCGTTTACTTTACATCGTACAGCCCGATAGCATTTACATGGGGCAGAAAGATTATCAGCAAACCCTGGTGGTGCGGCACCTGCTGGAGCAGCTGCAATCGCCCGTGCAACTCGTCGTGCACGAAACCGTGCGCGAAGCCGACGGGCTAGCCATGAGCTCGCGCAATGTACGCCTCGAACCGGAAATTCGCGCCAAGGCAAACGTAATTTATGATACCTTGCTGCAAGTAAAGGAAATGGTTTCCAAACACGCCTCGCCCCAGGCTATTCAGAAGTTTGCGCTGCAGAATCTGGCTGTTCCAGGCTTCGAGCCGGAGTACTTTGAGGTGGTGGATGGCGATACGCTGAAGCCGTTGCCACAACTCAACGGCGCGGAGCACGTGGTTGCCTGCACGGCTGTTTGGGCAGGAGATGTTCGGCTGATTGATAATATGATTTTGAAATAAAAATTGCTATGAAACATTTTGGAATCCTTCTTTTTACGGTTTTATTTGGTCAAATCCTGTTTGCACAAAAAAACACCTACCTCAACCCCGAGGGTATTCCTGCTGGCAGCGGGTACTCGCATGTGGTCATTGCGGAGGGCAGCAAGATGATCTTCATCTCCGGTCAGGTGCCGGTGAACGCGCAAGGTGAAATTGTTGGAAAACGAGATTTTCAACAACAAACCACGCAGGTTTTTGAGAACCTGAAAATCGCGCTGGCTGCAGCGGGTGCGGATTTCAACGATGTGGTAAAAATGAACTACTACATCGTCAACTACAAAGCA
The DNA here is from genome assembly GCA_964517175.1 of uncultured Saprospiraceae bacterium. Lineage (GTDB taxonomy): Bacteria > Bacteroidota > Bacteroidia > Chitinophagales > Saprospiraceae > JADJNW01. The sequence goes on along the minus strand of CAZFBU010000005.1, from coordinate 45,671 downwards.
AAAAAACACCTCCATATCATCCGCGAAACCCGCAAGAAATACCTTTCTGCTGAGAATCCGCCGGCGAGCACCTGGGCTGGGGTGCAGGGGCTTTATCACCCCGACGTGCGCATCGAAATAGAAGCAATCGCTGTTTTAAAATAACAGGTTTTTTGGTCGAAAATGTGGCATTTGCACCGAGCCGCCGTCAAACTTTACGCAATATTATTTTGTTCTCTTGAGTGCTGTGTTAGAAATAGCACGAAAAATGTTAAAAAAAATTAACGAAACCAAATATTGTGTTTTGACATGCTAATCCATCGTTTTAAATCGAAAATCCACTGCGCGACCGTCACGGAAGCCAATCTGAACTATATCGGTAGCATCACCATCGATGAAGCGCTGATGGATGCCGCCAACTTGTATGAAGGTGAAAAAGTGCAGATTGTCAACAACAACAACGGCGAACGCTTCGAAACTTACGTCATCACCGGTGAGCGCAACTCCGGCGTGATCTGCCTCAACGGCGCTGCCGCGCGCAAGGTACAGGTCGGCGATATCGTCATCATCATTTCCTATGCACTGATGGAACCCGAAGAGGCAAAGGCGTTCCAACCAAAAATCGTTTTCCCGGATGGGAAGAACCGGATTTTGAATTAGGTGATGGGGAATAGGTGATGGGTGATAGGTGATAGG
>CAZFBU010000005.1:6534-44896 GCA_964517175.1 uncultured Saprospiraceae bacterium | reverse complement strand
ATAGGGAATAGGTGATAGGTGATTTGCGAAAAGCGAATGCCAAAAGACTAAAATCTGGAAAAACTTCCACAACTTTGCTGCCTTTAATATTTGAATGCTTGTGTAATGATTTCCAAAAAGCAGCTTTTTAATTTTCTGAAATTTTTACTGTTTTTGAGCATTGGCGTCACGATTCTGTACCTCGTATATCGTAGTCAAAATGCCGCCTACCAGGAAGAATGCGCGCTTCGGGGTATCGCTGCCGAGGATTGCAGTCTGCTGAATAAGGTGTGGAAAGACTTTCGCAGTGTTAATTATTTCTGGATATTGATGGTCTTCGCAACCTATGCGATGAGCAATGTGAGTCGCGCTATCCGCTGGAATATGCTGCTGCGTACGCTGGGCTACCAGCCCCGCTTTTCCAATGCGTTGCTGACCACCATCGTGGGCTACTTTGCCAATCTCGGCTTGCCGCGAATGGGTGAAGTGGTGCGGGCGGGCATGATGGCGCGCTACGAAAAAATGCCGGTAGAAAAGGTAATGGGCACCGTGGTTGTTGATCGAATTGTGGATGTGCTCAGTATTTTCTTACTGACCGGACTGGCGCTGGTGCTGGATTTTGATAAAATTTGGGCTTTCGCCAATGAGTACGTCGATCTGAGTGGGCGCTTCGGCGGAAGCGGCTCGGTTCTGGCGATCCTTGCCATCGCCGGGGTAGCTGTTCTGGGCTTGTTTTATGCTTTCCGCAAACAACTGATGCAGATCGCAATTGTGCAAAAAATAGCGACCATCATCAGAGGCTTTGGGCAGGGTATCCAGACTATCCGGCGCGTAGAACGTCCGTGGCTGTTCGTTTTCCACAGCATCAACATCTGGCTGATGTATTTCCTGATGAATTACTTTTGCCTGCTTTCCTTCGCGCCAACGGCGGATTTGCCGATGCTGGCAGCGCTCACGACCTTTGTTTTCGGCGCCTGGGGCATCGTGATCCCGTCGCCGGGAGGCATGGGTACGTACCATTTTCTGGTGCAGTTGGCGCTGGGCTTTTATGGCGTGAGCGGCGATGATGGCTTTTCCTTTGCGAATATTGCCTTTTTCTCCATTCAGTTGGGCTGTAATGTTTTTTGGGGAATTTTAGCGTTATTGTTCTTGCCGAATTTGAATAAAAATTATCAACCGGTACCGGCGACAGTTTGAATGGTTGATTCTTGATTGAAAATTGCTAATTGTTATGCAAACCATCGAAAAGATCAGTGCTAAAATTCAAAATTGGGATCAAGCCAAAAAGACCGTCAATGCCTGGAAAGCCGGGGACGAGTGCGTCGTATTTACCAATGGTTGCTTCGATATTCTGCACTACGGGCACATCCATTATCTGGCGGCGGCACGCGATCTGGGCGATCGACTGGTGATCGGTTTGAACAGTGCGGATTCCGTTCGTCGCCTCAAGGGAGCGCACCGCCCGATCAATGACGAAACGACCCGGCAGCACTTGCTGGCAGCGCTGGCGTTCGTGGATGCGGTAGTCGTTTTTGAACAGGATACTCCGCTGGAATTGATCAAAGTTGTACTGCCTGACGTTTTAGTGAAAGGCGGCGACTGGCAACCCAAGGATATCGTCGGCTCGGATATTGTGCTGGCAAATGGCGGTGAAGTGCGCAGTTTGCCTTATATTGAAGGATATTCTACCACGGCGATTGAAACGAAAATCAGAAGTTGGTGAAAGCTGTTATTTGTGGCTGCACTTTATTCACGAATAACCAGTAACCAATAACAATCCATTTATGAAAATCAAAGAATTAACTACATACCTCGAAACGATTGCGCCGCCGGTGTATCAGGAAAGCTACGACAATGCCGGACTGATCGTCGGTGATCCGAATGCAGAGATTGAAGGCGTGCTTTTCTGCCTGGATTCTACGGAAGCGGTTGTGGCGGAAGCTATTGGCAAGGGGTGTAATCTGGTTGTGGCGCACCATCCCATCGTTTTTCGGGGTTTGAAACAACTGACCGGGCGAAATTACGTAGAGCGTACCGTCATCAAAGCCATCAAAAACGACATTGCCATTTACGCCATTCATACCAATCTCGACAATGTGTATCAACAAGGCGTGAATGCCAAAATTTGTGCGAAGCTGGGGCTGGAAAATACGCGCATCCTCGCGCCAAAGCAGGTACAGCGGCGACTTGCCGTTCCGGTAGCGCCCGATAGCCTGAAGATTATTCGCAACCTGCTGCTGAATGCCGGCTTGACGGAAGTGAATGCCCTGAGCCAGATCAGCTACACGGCGGATGGAAGCGAAGAATTTGTCCGGCTGGAGGCAACGATGCCCAGCGGTCTGGAAAGAAAAGTGCAAAGTATTCTGCGCAGGCACGACCTGCGGGCGGAAGTTTTTGATCTGAATACGCCGAGTGCATCCGTTGGCTCAGGCATGATCGGCGAATTGCCAGCGCCGCTGTCGGAACTGGATTTCCTGAAGCAACTCAAGGAAACAATGCACGCGGGCTGCGTACGGCACACGGCTATTCTGGGCAAAGATGTGCAGACCATAGCGGTTTGCGGCGGTGCCGGCGGCTTTTTGCTGCGGGACGCCATCGGGCAGGGCGCGGATGTTTTTGTGACCGCCGATTACAAATATCACGAATTCTTCGATGCAGACGGCAAAATCGTCATTGCTGACATCGGACATTTTGAAAGTGAGCAGTTTACTATCGAATTATTGTATGAAATAATCTCGAAAAAATTTAGTAATTTTGCGCTCCATTGTACGGAAGTGAAAACTAATCCCGTTTATTATTTGTAAAGTTAAAGTGTAGTGATCGGGTGAGAGATTGATTTACAGGTGTTTTTTACAGCATTTTTCTATCATTTATAAAGTCAACTTATCACCGTATCACCATAGGTCAACATCACAATATTAAATTTAATATAAAAATGGCTGAAAAGACCGTAGAAGAAACGTTAAGAACCTTGTATCAGCTTCAATTGATTGATTCTCAGATAGATGAGATTCAAATTCTCAAAGGAGAACTACCCGACGAAGTGCAGGATCTGGAAGATGAAATTGTGGGACTGGAGCACCGCGTCAGTAAAGTCAAGAGCAATTTTGAGGAAATGCAGGAAGAAATTCGCACGCACCAGGCCAACATCAAGGAAGCCGAAGCAGCAATACAGCGGTATAAGGTACAGCTGGACAATGTGAAGAACAATCGGGAATTTGAGGCGCTGACCAAAGAACTGGACTTCCAGCAGCTGGAGATTAAGCTTTCGGAAAAGAAGATTGGAAAAGCGACGGAAGAACTGGAAAAAAAAGAAGTTACGCTCCACGCTACCGAAGAGCGCCTGGAAAAAAAGCGCAAAGAACTGGAAGCCAAGAAAGTAGAACTCGAAAAGATAACGGAAAAGACCGAAAAGGAAGAGGAAAAGCTGCGTAAGAAATCGGAATCGGCGCGCAAGAATGTCGAAGACCGACTGATTCGGGCTTACACCAAAATTCGTTCCAATTATCGCAACGGATTGGCAGTGGTAACCGTAGAACGCGACTCCTGCGGCGGTTGCTTCAATCAGATTCCACCCCAATTGCAGGTGGAAATCGCCATGCACAAGAAAATCATCGCCTGCGAACACTGCGGCCGCATACTGGTGGACGAAAGCCTGGTCAGAGAACCAGCAGAACAAAGTTGATGCTGCCGATTCGGTACCATCATTGCGATACAAGAAACACAACAATTACACAAAAGCCTTGAGGTCATGGCATCGCCCGGATTGCTCAGGGCTTTTTGTTTTTAATACACTGGTTAACAAATTATTACGCGTTTATTTTTTGCAATCATGAAGTAAACTGTAAAAGACTGCTATTCCCGTGAAATATCCAGGCATCATTTTCGCATTATTGATACCGCTTGCCTTGCGGGCGGAGGGGCATTTTGAATTCACGCCAGACGTGCGCCGGGCCTATGAGCAAGCTACCAGCCTCCGCTTTCGGGAAGCCCGACTGACGCTCGCCCAGGTCAAATTGTACGACCCCCACAACCTGACCGTCTATCACATCGAAAACTACATCGACTTTCTTAACTTGTATTTAAATCCGAACCCCGATGACTTCAACCTGCTGAAAAAAAACCAGGAAGCGCGCCTGTCTAAAATCAGCAGTGGCGACAGCAGCTCGCCTTACTTCCTCTTTGCGCAGGCGGATGTGCGCATGCAGTGGGCGCTGGTGAAATTTCGCTTCGGCGAATGGGTTGCCGGCTTCAGCGATGTAAACAAGGCCTGCCGGTTGTTGCATCGCAATCAGGAAAAATTCCCCGACTTCCTGCCAAACAAAAAAGACCTCGGCGTCATCCATGCGCTGGCGGGCTACGTTCCCGACAACTACCAATGGGCGGTGCGAACGTTCACCTGCCTGAACGGCACCCTGGCACAGGGCAAGCGCGAACTGCGGGAAGTGCTGCAACACGCACAGGGGCATGACTTCATCTTCGCCGCCGAAACCGCCGTCATGTACGCAACCATTCTGCTCTACATCGATGGCGACGGCGAGCGCGCCTGGCAGATTTTGCGACAAGCTGGCATGCAACCGGCTACCAATCCGCTGCACGCCTTTGTCATGGCAAATGTCGCAATGCGCTCCGGGCGCAACGACCAGTCCATTGCATTGCTGCAAAACTTCCCGAAAGGCAAAGCTTTTGTAGATATTCCACAGATTGACTTTCTGCTGGGACTGGCCAAACTGCGCCGCCTCGATCCGGATACCGATGTTCTTTTTTCTCGTTTTTTACAGCAAACCCGAGGTAGAGAAAACATCAAGGCTGCTTACCAAAAGCTCGCGTGGTCGGCGCTGATTCGGGGCAATGATGGGGGTTATCAGAATTTTATGACAAAAATAAAGCAGTACGGATATGCCGAAACCGGCGGCGATCAGGATGCGCTGCGCGAAGCTAATGCCACTCTGCCGGCGGATGCGGGCCTCGTGCAGGCGCGGTTGCTGTTCGACGGAGGGTATTTCCAGCGGGCTTATCATTTGCTTGTCGCAAAATCCGAACAAAACTTTCCGCAAACGGTACACTTGCTGGAGTATTTTTACCGCACGGGGCGCGTACTTCACGGGTTGAAACGCTACGATGAGGCGCTGGAATTTTATGGAAAAGCCATTACGCTCGGGCGCAACCGCCAGGAGTATTTCGCCTGCAACGCCGCCCTGCAAATGGGCTTTATCCATGAAGTGCAGGGACAGCAGGCCCAGGCCGCCAAAGCTTTTCAAGACTGCCTCGCTATGAACCCCAATGAGTACCGCAATGATTTGCACCAGAAGGCGAAAGCGGGGCTTTCAAGGCTGAAGTAGAATCTATGGTTGTATCTCATTTTCGAGATTATTTTGTTTGCATAAATTCACACTTGGTAATACTACGGGTAGATATTTGCACTGAACCACGTCTTAGCGTCTTTGTACGAAATATTGCGCAAGCACATTCGGGTGCGTCTAATTGGTTTTTAATCCGAACCCTTACTACCGCGTCCCGGCGATAAAATCGCAAAATTATACTATCTTGTCATTCCATGCGTTTGCAGAAAAATGTTAACTCAGACCCTATGAACGAAACATCTGCGGAAATTTTCGTGTCCAATATCGTGGCGGAGGCAGGCGAGCAGGTGCTGAATTTGCACAATAAGCATCAAAATGCCCGGTTGCTGTTGCACAATTACGCTTTCGCGCAGTCGCTGGCGCAAAAAGTCGGCGAAATCAGCCGCTCTGTCGGCGCTTCCAGGCAGCAGACGGAAATTGCCCAACTGGCAGCCTGGTTTCTGCCGGTCGGCTATCTGTTTGACTATGAAAACTTTCTGCGTAGCAGCCTCGATCAGGCGCAACGATTCCTGGCTTTGCGCGAATACCCCGAGGATGGGCAGCGCGCCGTTTTGCGCATCATGCAGGCAACGGCTACCCAGACCATCCCAACTACGCTGGAAGAAAAAATACTGGCGGATGCCCAAATTATTACTGCTTACGTCGAAGGCTTTGAGGAAAAAAGTCCGCTGTTGCGATTGGAACTAGAGTTTATGCTTGACCAAAAGTACGACAAAAAAGCCTGGGCAGAGCGACAATTGCTGCAATTGCTCAACCTGAAATTGCATACCCACTTCGCCAAAACCCAATACGAACCCGTACTGGCGCAAAACATCCACAGCCAAAAGCGGGTGCTGGAAAAAACCAGCCAGCGCGAGGAAGCGCCAGGCATCGGTCGTGCGGAACTGCGAAACTTTCAGGGCATCGACGAGTCGCCGGCGCGGGCTATCCAGACTTTCTTCCGGGCGAACTATCGCAATCATATCAACCTCAGTTCCATTGCCGATAATAAAGCGAATATCATGATTAGCGTCAATTCTATTCTGATTTCGGTGCTGATTTCTATTTTGTCGTATCGTAATTATGCCGAAACCAACCCCCAGATCGTCCTGCCCATCATCATTTTTCTGGTCACGGGGCTGGCGTCGCTCATTTTTGCCGTGTTGTCGGCGCGCCCGAAAATCACTAAACTGAACCACCCGGAAATGCTGCCGCAGGAGAAGCGCAAGAATCTGGTGTTTTTTGGCAATTTCGTTCAGCTTGATCCCGACGAATACGAGGAAGCCATGGATGCCATGTTTCGCGACAGCGAATTGCTGTACGGTAATCTCACGCGCGACCTCTACAACCTGGGCAAAGTGCTGGAAAAGAAATATCAATACCTGACAGCTTCTTATAATATTTTTATGGTTGGCTTTATTGCTACGGTCACCACGTTTCTGATTACACTGTTTTTTTGAAAAATACTAATACAAATCTATCGGAACGTTAAAAAAAAGATAATACGCAAGCAACTAATATCATTTTCAATCGTAAAAATCGTTATCTGACAGCAGGATATTTGCATCACCCCCATTAAAAATTTTGACCATGCAAGCGAGAGTTTTGTTGTTGACATTGCTGGTACTGGCGGCAAACCTTACCCTGGCCCAGCACCAGGATTACCTGAACTACATCGAGCAGTACCAGGATATTGCCATTCGAGAAATGGAACGGGCAGGTGTGCCGGCGAGTATCAAACTGGCACAGGCCCTCCTGGAAAGCGGCGCCGGCAAAAGCGATCTGGCCCGCCGGGCTAACAACCATTTCGGCATTAAATGCAACAAACAATGGGACGGCAAAACCTATTACAAAAAAGATGATGATTATGATGACAAAGGCCGACTCATTGAGTCGTGCTTCCGTAGCTACAAAAACCCGGAAGCCAGCTTTATTGCGCATTCCGAATTCCTGCTGGACCCCACCAAATACGAACGCTACGGCTTTTTGTTTCGGCTGGAACCCACCGACTACAAACGCTGGGCGCGCGGACTGCGCAGCGCAGGCTATGCTACCGACCCTCGTTACGCCAACCGACTAATTGACCTCATCGAGCGGTATGAATTGCATCAATACGACAAAATGCTGCCGACAGGCCAAAGCGAAGACATCATCGTCAATGCGCCGGTTCGCCCAGGGGAGCCGACAGATGGCTACATGATTAATAACGATGTAAAATACGTCGTTGCTTTCGATAATGAACCGGTGGAAGCTATCGCGAAACGTGCGTTTACTTCCGTAAACAGCCTGCTGAGTTATAATGAAGAATTGCGCAGCGGTGAGCAGCAATTGCCCGAAGGCAGAAAGGTTTATATTCAACCCAAGCGAAATGCCTATCGCGGCAAGCAAACCTGGCACTACGTGGAGCCGGGCGAAACGATGGCGGATGTTTCCAATAAATATGCCGTTGATTTATCTAAACTCTACGAGCGCAACCGGATGCAGATCGGCGACCAGCCGGTAGCCGAAGAGCGCGTCAAAATCCGGGGAGGGCAGGTGAGCAATCCGCCGAAACTTCAGGCGGATGTTGCCAGGGTAGAGCCGCTGCAATCGGGCTTTTTATTCGATGGACTGGAAGAAGAAATATTCCTCGACACGATGGAGGTCGAACCGGACCCCGAAACAGATGCCCAACCGCTGGTAGTTGTACATGAAAAGCCGGAAAAACCGGAGCCGCCAGCCCCGAAAAAGGAAACCGCTCCCAACCGCCCTGCCGTGCCGGTCGTGCCGGTTGCAGAGCCGACAAAAGTGGAAGACCAGATGGAAAATGCTTCGGAAGAGGAGGACTCCTTTTTCGAGGAGGAGGAGCTGTTTGTGGACGACCGTCCGGAACCTAAGAAAAAACCTCAAAAAGAAGTACCCCCGGCACCGGCATTCCACACCGTAGCCAGAGGCGATACCCTTTGGAATATCTCCCAGCGCTACAACACAACCGTGGACGCTATAAAAAAGCTGAACGATCTCAATTCAAACAATATTCAATTGGGTATGAAGCTAAAAGTAAAGTAACTTTGTAGCGAAATTGCCGGAACGGATATTTTTCAGTATAATGCACTTTTCGGCATCCATGAAAATAAAATTTCGCTTATGAGATATACATTACTGATAACAGTCATTTGGCTGATGACTTCTCATGTGCAGGCACAAAGCTATGCTTTTGGCATCAAGGGGGGGCTGACCGTCGGCACACAGCGATGGGATCAAAGCTTTCAGCGTGATCCATTGTATCGCTACCACGCCATCGGTTTTATCGAATCCGCACCGGAGGACAATCAATTTGCGCTCTTCGCACAGCTTGGCTACCACGTGAAGGGCAGCGCCATTCGTACCTTCCGCAGAACGCTGATTGTCAATGGCAACCAGGTCATTTTTCCGGCGATGACCATCCCGTTTGAGTTTAGAAATGTTTCCCTGACGCTCGGCGGCAAGAAAAAATACGACCTCGGAACTTCGGCGAAAGCCTATTATTTGCTTGGCGTTCGGGCAGACTACACGCTGGGCACCAAATTGCGCCCGGACTTCATTGAGGAAGGTGACCCCTACGCCATCATCTATCCTTTTGATCAATTTGTCAATAAATTCAACTACGGCGCAACGATTGGCGGTGGTTTGGAGTTTCCTTTTTCGGAATATATCGCCGGTGTACTGGAGTTTACGGTTAATCCCGATTTCAGCTATCAGTACAACCAGCCGGAAATTCCCAACGTGCGCGATCCAAACCCCAACAACATCGGCAATACGATCACCATTCGCGAACGCCAGATCACCAACCTGACGTTTGAAGTGACACTGGGCATTCGTTTTTTACACAAGATTATTTATCTCGATGACTGAACATAAGAGCAACGGCACATCCAGTATGGTTTTACGCTGCGAAGACCTGGTGAAGATATACGGACGACGCCAGGTGGTGCAGGGCGTTTCGATTAAAGTAAACCAAGGCGAAATCGTGGGGCTGCTCGGGCCTAATGGCGCTGGAAAAACCACCACTTTTTACATGACGGTGGGCTTCATCAAACCCAACGAAGGGCATGTCTATTTGAATGATGAGGAAATCACCGACCTGCCGATGTACCGGCGCGCGCAAAAAGGTATTGGCTACCTGCCGCAGGAGCCTTCTGTTTTCCGAAAGCTGAGCGTGGAAAATAACATCCGGGCGGTACTGGAAATGACCAGGCTTTCGCAACAAGAGCAGGACGAAAAACTGGAGGAACTGATCGATGAATTTGGCTTGGAGAAAGTGCGAAAAAGCCGGGGCGATACCCTTTCCGGAGGAGAACGACGGCGCACGGAAATTGCGCGGGCACTGGCTACCGACCCCCGGTTTATTCTGCTCGATGAGCCTTTTGCCGGTATCGATCCCATTGCCGTAGAGGACATTCAGTACATCGTCGCCAAGCTCAAAACTAAAAATATCGGTATTTTGATTACCGACCACAACGTGCAGGAAACCCTTTCCATCACCGACCGCGCCTATCTCATGTTTGAGGGGCGCATTCTGAAAGCCGGCACCGCCGAAGAACTGGCCGCCGATGAAATGGTGCGCAAAGTGTATTTGGGTAAGAATTTTGAATTGCGTAAAAAAGTCATTGATCTGGAACAACGATGAAAACGCTACTACAAGCCTTCGCCGTTATTTTTGTACTACCTCTGTTGCTCGCTGCCTGCGGCGAACGACAGGAAGACCCGCTGCCAGCACTCACCTATCGCCAGCGCGAAATCGTGGATACCCTCTACCTGGAGCGCGTCACGACGCTGCGCCCGATGCTCGACAGCATTTGCGAAGCGGAGCACGAAGCGCGCGTGGCAAGAGCGGTTGATTCCCTGCTGCAAGTTCGAATGGCGGAAGAGGCACGTTTGCGGGCGAGAATATTTCAAGAGCAGATAAACCAATGAAAAGGATTTTTACCGGTATATGGATTGTTTTGCTAATGGCCGCCTGCGAATCGGAAGAAGATAAACAGGCCCTGGAAGACATGCTGATTCAGCAGGAACTGGAACGCCGGCTCGTCTCCTATGAGCGTATTTTTTTTAACAACTGCGAGCAGAAAGCAATTGAGGAGGCTACGCGCATTGCTGATTCTGTCATGATCGAGCGGGCGCGGCTGCTCAAGGATACACTGGGTAAACCTTTGAAACCCGATCGCCCGGAAAAGCCCGAGCTGCGCACGTTGGAAGATTCCACCCCCGTTCGTCCGTTTTTGAAGGATTCTACAAAAAAAGTCAAAAGAGACACCAACCAAAATTAAGCAGTCACCGGCGTTGATGCAGTAGATTTGATAAGCGGCAGGCGCACTTCAAACACCTCCTCGTGGGCAAGCACCTGCACCTGATTCGCAGAAAAGAAAGCGTACCGGTTTTTGATGTTTTCCAGGCCGATTTTGGTGGATGTCATCACCTGCTTTTTGCGTTGCAGGTTATTTTTTACAATCAGGTGGTCATCCGCCACCAGCACCTCAATCGTCAGTGGCTTTTCCGTGGAAATGACGTTGTGTTTGATGGCATTTTCAAACAGCATTTGCATGGAAAGAGGCACCACCTGGTACGAGTGAAAACGCTCCGGTACCTGGAGGCGAATCTCCAGGTTTTCCCCAAAACGCTCTTTCAGCAAAAAGACAAAGGCATCGAGGAAGCGCAGTTCCTCCTCCAGTTCAATCAGTTTTCTGTCCTTGATTTCCAGAATGTAGCGATATACCTTCGAGAGCATTTGCACGAAGCGCACCGCCCGGTCGGGATCTTCCGGAATGATATAGATCAGGGTGTTCAGGCTGTTGAACAGGAAATGCGGGTTCACCTGGTCGCGCAGTCCCTGCAATTGCGATTCGATATTCTCGCGGCGCAGGCGCTCGGTTTCGCTCACCGACTGCTTCCAGCGCGAATACAGGAAAACACTTTCGTAGATCGTTGTGCACAAAACAAGCACCGTAGCGGACGCCACGTGATAGTCAAACTTTGAAACATTAGGGTTTTGTGCAAAATCTTTTAAAGAAAGGTGTGCCAGATCCAGCAGGGCGCAGATGAGAAAAAACACGATGGAAACCAGACCAACGGTATATAAAATTCGCTTTCGCGTATCTTCATAATCAGGAAACCTGCCTCTGATGTAAATAATAATTGCGCGTACCGAAAACCAGTAAGCCATCGTATAGACAAGCGAAATGATGAATTTCGGCAGGTATGCCGGGAGTCCGTCTGCGAGGGTGGCTTGAAAGAACAAGAGCGGCACCAGGAAGGCCACCACCGGAATGCCGATCAGCAGCGTGATGCGGTCATCGAAACCCAAGAGTGTCTTTAGTCTGGCTTGTGTTGACATGAAATTGGAGCATTTAAACAAGCAATTTACAAAATATTACCACGGGTTGTTGCGTCGGGGATCAATTATTTCTCATTCAAAGCCAGGGGCGGCGATAAAATATTTGCGGCACATCCGCATCTGCTTTGCACATCCGCAAAATTGTGATATTTTTAGCTGCGTAAAAACTAAACGAACGGCAATTGCAATCCGATGACTTTCACATATTGGTGCAGCACGACCAGGTTCGGCTAAGCTGGCGGGAAGACCAGGGTACGCCCTATCCGCTGGCAACGGGTTTGGAAAAAGACCGGCTCATTGCCCGCATTTTGCAGAAAGTGCTCAATATGCACCTCACCGCCGACGCAGTCGAAGTCTTCGGCATCGCTGAATTTCAGGTACTCGGCACTACTTTGTTCAATTTGTTGCTCAATGCAGATACCCTTCGCATCAAATTTAAAACCTTTTACAAAGAAGCCATTGCATCCCCGGAGCAGCGGCATCGCCTCGTGCTGGAGTTTGACGAATCTGCCGGCGACCTGTCGCTCCTGCCCTGGGAATATCTCTTTTATGAGGAAGATGAGGCAACGCAGGCTTTTCTCGGCGCCCACCTGCGCAAGTGTATTGATCTGGTGCGCAAGTTGCCGCTTTCCTGCCACTGGCTTGAATTCGATAAGGCGAAGCAGCGCATTGAGCCGCCCCTGCGCGTTTTGGTCATTGTCACCAATGATGTTCGGAAAGATGTAGCCAGCATCGTAGAACCCACAACGACTTATTTCAACCGTTTGAAGCAGCAATACGACAACCTGATTGAATACCGCTTTATCATTGATCCCAATGCCGGCAATTTTGCCGAAAGGCTCCAAAATGTCATTGCCGATAATGAAGAAACACCTTTTCATCCGCATATTATCCACTTTATCGGGCGTAGTCGCATGGATGGCGAGATGAGCCAAATATGCTTTCCGCAGCAAATGAACAACGGGGAGTTCATCGAAAACTGGGTAAATGAAGATACGTTTGCCAATTATTTTGAAGAGTTGAAGTATCCGCCCTATTTGTTTTTTTTGCACATTCCGGATGGCGTCCCCACGAATGATTATGCCCGCGAACGCGGCATTGTGCTGAAGCTGATGAAAAAGAGCATACCGTTTGTCATTGCTTTTCAGAACCCTGTGCCAGACTGGATGGTGCAGCACTTCACGGAAATTCTGTACGACAACCTGCTGCAGGGGCAGGATGTGGCAAATGCCCTGACGGAAGGGCGCATCCAACTGGCGCGCCGCTCGAAGGACAGCCGCGGGCTGAAGTACGACGACTACGCGCACAAGGTATTTGGCAGTCCGGTATTTTATACGACCGTACACAGGCCTTTTGCATTGGCTGTAACGCCAAAGCTTACCGAAAAAATAAAGACGAGCGAGCAATTCAAAATTTGTACCAATCATCCGAATAAGCGATTCAGCTTGTCGGAAAACTGGTGTACCCTTTGCGGCAAGCGGCTGGTGCTGCCCTCCCAGTTGTCAACAAGTTCGCAGGCAACGGCCAAGGAGTCTTCGAGCGAAACGACTGCGGGCAGGGTGGTCGAAAAAACACCAACCACCGTCGCCGGTGCCGGACGACAACAGCCGGACAGCAATGCCAACAACGCCAATCAGCCGGGCTATAGCGCGCAGCCTACCGTTACTACTGCCGAAGCAGCCTCGCCGGATATTCACGAGCAACTCACGCTGCTGCAAAGAAAAGGAATGGAAGAACGCCTGTTGTTGCTCATTAAAAAACTGAACCACCTGGAGCAGGAAAAGATAAAAATAACGGATGCCAATCAGGGTTTTCAAATAGAACACGAGATCGAAATATTGAAAACGCAAATTCATACTTTAAAAAAAGAACTGGGGCTGGACTAGCCCGGTATCGGTTGCATGCTAACGAAAAACGACATAGCGAACCTTTTGGCAGATGCCTACTACACCGCAGCCCGGGCGGAAGCTCCCATGCGCACCGCAACGGAGATGCTGGAGGAACTGCGCCATTTTATGAACACCCAGCCGGATCCTTACCGCATCAGAGAGCAGGTTACCCGCTTGCTGGGGCGGTCGCTGGAGCAACCATCGCTGTTTGCAGCTATAAAAAAAGCAGATGACGTCTTTATAAAATACCTGGTAGCTTACGAAAGCGAGCAGGTGGAGGCAGCCTTTGGCGAGGGTAGGGAAGAAGCTGGCTGGCACACCTGGCTGGAGCGTTTTGCCCGTGCCGTTTCCGAGTGGGTTCACGAAATTTTTCTGCCACTTTCAGCGCTCGAATTGCAGCTCTCAGCCGATCGGCAGCAGGCGTTTGCATCGTACCGGGAGTTGGCTCCTTACATTGTGGAGGAACGGTGGTTTGAGTGTTATCCATTGTTTCAACAACTAGCAGAAGAAAAAATACTGCCGGACGCCGTTCGGGCAAAAATACTAATAAGTTGCGGTCAGATCGAACTATATCACCTGCTGAATATGGAAAAAGCCCGCGCGTACTTTGACCAGGCGATGGCATTAGCGCCCGACGACAGCCGCACGCAACGCGCCCTGGGCGAATACCTGCTAAAAGACCTAAAGCCGGCAGAGGCGCGGTTGTGTTTCCAAAAAGCGCTGGAACTCGATCCCGAAGACGTACAAAATATGCTTTGGCTGGGCGAAAGTTATGCCGATGAAGGCAAGCAGGAGGTAGCGTTGGAATGGTATCAGGATGCGCTGCGCAAAAATCCGGGGGAAACGAACGTGTATTTCTCTTTTATCAAAATTTGCGGCAAGCCGGAAGTTTTCAAAACATACAGCGACCAGATCGAAGGCTGGGTAGAAAAGATTTCGCACCTGGCGCCAACCCTGGCGTATCCTGCCTGTGTGGAAGCAGGATTCGCTTATCAGGCAAATGAAGTACCGGCAACCGCCGAAGCCTGGTATCGCAGAGCCATCGCATTGGATGAAAAGCGACCGCTCGCCTGGATCAATCTTGGCAATTTTCACCGGCTGCAGGAACAATTTGTCGCAGCCAGGGAAGCCTATCAGAAAGTGATGGACGCAGCCCCCAACCACTTCGACGGACCCTGGGGCTACGCGCTCGTTTGCGAAAACGAAGGCGATTGGGAAGCGGCGCTGCGTTACTACAAAAAGTCGTTGCCGCTCCGCCCCGAGTGGCGCAAATACGTGCTGGATGCCATCGGCGATATGCTGGAAAAGCTCAATAGACCGGAAGAAGCCGAAGCTGCACTTTTGGAATCTCTAACATTGGACGGGGAAGACAGCAAAACCCTTGAAACACTGCACCAACTGGGGGATACCCACCGCGAAAATGGGAATTGGCAGCAAGCCATTGCCCTGCTGGAGAAAATCCGCGCGGCGAAAGGCGACAGTTACGAAGCCAATTTCCAAAACCGGGTTGCCATTGTTTACTACAATCAGGGTATGAACGACCGAGCCATCGAGCACTATCGGCGAGCGATTGGATTGAATCCGGAAGAGGTGGTTTACTACGAAAATATCGGCTTGGCTTATGAAGCTGCGCAGCAATTTGCGGAAGCCGAACAATCCTTTTTGCAAGCGCGGCAACTTGCCCCTCAGGACCCCGTTTATCACAACCGGCTGGGCGTTTTTTACTACCGTCGGGGCAACTCTGACAAGGCAATTACCAATTACCGGGAAGCCATCCGCCTCAACTCCGATTACGCGGTGTATCACAACAATCTCGGCTTGGCCCTCGAAGCCGCCCAACAGTACGATCAGGCGGAAGAAGCTTACCGAAAAGCCATCGAACTTGATCCCGACAACGCAGGCTATCACAATGATCTGGGTGTATTTTACCACAACCGCGGCCGCTACACCGACGCCGTAGCTGCCTACGAACAAGCCATTGCGCTAAACCCGGAAGATGCGCTGTACCTCCAAAACAAAGGCTTTGCCCTTGAGCTGGCAGGCGACATCCCGGCGGCTATTGACGCTTACCTCCAGCCGGTAGCCGGCGCAACGCCTCACCACAGCAAGGTTGCAAAATTGTATCTGAGGAACGCTCAATACGAACAGGCGGAGGCGTATGCAAAGGCTGCCATTGCTGACAATCCCAACGACGCACTGGCCTACGATGCGCTCTCGCAGGCACAGGAAAAGCTGGGCAAAATCGAAGAAGCGGAAGCATCGCTCCGAAAAGCAATTGAAATCAGTGCGGATGATCGGGATGTCTTTTTGAATAATCTCGGTTTGTTATATTACAATCTCGGTTTGTACGACCAGGCCATCGAATATTACCAACAGGCTATCGAATTGCGGGATGATTTTCCCCTGTATTTTGACAATCTCGGGCTTGCTTACCAGCAATTCGGGCAGATGGCGCAAGCGAAGAATGCCTATTTGCAAACAATAGCGTTAGCTCCGGACAACGCGCTCTACCTCAACCGGCTGGGCACTTTGCTGTATCGGGAAGGCGACTACGAAGCTGCAAAATCCTATTACGAAAAAACCATAGCCGCCGAGCCGCACGATCCGGTGGGCTTTGAAAATCTGGGGCTGGCGCTGGAGGCGCTGGGGGAGGCTGCAGGTGCCGAAAAAGCCTTCCGGCAGGCGCTGGCAGTGGCGCAGTCCGAACAGGATATTTACCACAATCGGCTGGGGGTATTCTGTTACCGGCAAGGGCGGCACGCGGAAGCGATAACGCATTACCAGGCCGCAATTGAAGAGATAGAAAAACCGGTTTATTACGAAAACCTGGGCTTGGCGTATGAGAGCCTCGAAAAATGGGAAGAAGCGGGTGCTGCTTATCACAAAGCGGTGGAAATAGCAGAAGCGGATGATGCAGCGGCATATCACAATCGGTTGGGGGTGTATTACTATCGACTTGGCGAAAACGACCAGGCAATTGAACAATACCAGGCCGCTGTTCAATGCGATCCGACACCGGCGGTTTATCACGAAAACCTCGGGCTTGCCTATGAAATAAAGGGCGACTACGACCAGGCGCTGGAAGCCTATCTGCGGGCATTGGAGCGCTCTCCGGAGGAACCGATTTACACCAATAAAATCGGTTTGATTTATTTGAATGAGGAAGCGCTGGACGAAGCAGAAACGTATTTCAAAAAGACTATTGCGCTGAAGCCGGATGATCCTGTTGGTTATGAAAATCTGGCAACGACCTACGGACGCAAAGGCATGACCGACGAAGCGCTGCGCGTGATGCACCAGGCACTGGAACGATCCGCCCAAAAGGAAGTTTATTACAACCTTATCGGCAATTTGTACTATCGCTCTTTCAACGATGAAAAAGCAGCGGAGTATTACCGGTTGGCGATTGAGCAAAATCCGGATGTGCCGGTTTATTACGAAAACCTGGCGCTGGCCGCAGAAGGCATGGGGCACTACGCCGAAGCTATCGAAGCCATTACCAAAGCGCTGGAGTTACAGCCCGACAATGACGTATATATCAATCGCATTGGGCAGTTGTACTATCGTCAGGGGCACTTCGCCGAGGCCTTACCTTATTTCAAACAGGCCGCCGCCCTCCTGCCGGATGCAGCGATTTACTGGGAAAATGTAGCCCGCACCAGTGAGCAGCTTCACCTGTTGCCGGAGGTGGAATCGGCTTATCTGCGCGCGCTGGCAGCTACGCCGGCGGCAGACCGCCACGGTTATCACAATTTGCTGGGCGTATTTTTCTACGGGCAGCACGAAACTGAAAAAGCAATTGAAGCATACCAGGAAGCCATTCGGCTACAGCCGGAAAACGCCATTTATCACGAAAACCTGGGGCTGGCCTACGAGCAGATTTCGGATTGGAATGCGACGGAAAGCGCTTATTTGCAGGCGCTTGGACTATCCGACGAGAAAGATGTGTATTACAACCGGCTGGGCAATTTCTACCTGAAACTGGGCGACGACGACCGTTCGCTGGCGAATTTTGAAAAAGCGATCGAGACCAATCCGCAGAAAATGCTGTACTACGACAATACAGGCTTTTTGCACGAACGAAAAGAAAATTGGGATCAGGCAATTGGCGTTTACCAAAAGGCGTTAGAACTAAATCCGGAGCAGGCTGTTTTTTATTTTCGGATCGGGAATGTGCAAATGACAAAAGGGCAGATAAACGCTGCGCTGGATCAATTTTACAAAGCGGTGTATCTCGAACCAAGCAACGAAGACTATCTGAAAAATCTCCTATATACCTGCAAAGCCCTTGAAGACAAAGCAAAAGCGCTGCGTGTACTGCAGGATGTGCGCCAGATGCCGGGCATTAATACTTCCCTGGTGCAGGAAGCCATCCGTACACTGGAAGAGTAGCCCATTTTGTCTGCTGCTATGCCAATTCGTCCCTCGTACAAATAATAAAGCCCCTTATTTTATTGTTAATCAGTTGGCTTTTTGCACATGCAAAGGGCTGTAACTTTTACAACCAAAAACACGCTACATGAGAAAATCTTACTACCTGGGATTGCTTGCGCTGGCCGTTGCGCTGCTGTCCTGCGAGCAATTCAGTGAATTGGAAGACCTTACAAAAGTGAAATTCGACGCGTCCTACGCCATCCCGCTGGTCGATACCAAAGCGACCCTGCGCGATCTGCTCGACGGCGTAGATGAAAACTCGAGCATCATCATCAATCCGGATAACTCCATCAATTTGCGTTACCGCAGCGAAGTAACCTCGCAAACCAGTGATGACCTTCTGGAATCGATCAATGAATCGCTGCCGCCGCTCATTCCGATTAGCAGCAAAAATATGCCGCTACCCTTTTCTTCGCCCGATGGGCTGGAAATTGACCGCCTGGATATGAATGGCGGGCGGCTGATTTATTATTTTGAAAATCGGCATAATGAAAGCATTGATGTGACCATTACGCTGCCCCAGGTGACCAGAAACGGCAACCCGCTTACGCTGCGCCAAACCGTCGGACCTTACAGCGGTAGCGGCAATGCTCCGGCGGGCACGAATATCTTGCTGCCGGCATCCATGGCCGGGTATCAGATCATCCCGGAAGACGACCTGATTTACGTGCAATACGAAGCTACCCGCGCCGGCGGCACCACCGACACGGTTTCCAATTTTTTCCTGCGCCTGGAAAATCTCTCCTTCAGCTATGCGGAGGGCTTCTTTGGCGAATTTCTGTACGAAGGCTCACGCGATACCTTGCGCATCGATTTTTTCGACAACTGGGTGCGCGGCGATGTCTATTTTGAAGAACCAAAAATTACGCTTTTTGTGGAAAATTCCTTTGGCTTCCCAACGCGGGGCGTGGTGAATACACTTGATGTACTGAGCGTGCGGGGCGAAGTGCTTCCGCTGGAAAGTCCGTACGTGACCAACGGCGTGGATTTTCCCTTTCCCGGATTCAGCGAAGTGGGAACGGTGAAATACGGGGCGTTTGCTTTTACCAAGGAAAATTCCAACATCGACGTGATTCTGGGGGCTGGCCCGGTCGCAATTGATTACGACATCGACGCGGTGACCAATGCGGAAAACAATCCGAATGTGCGTGGATTCATCACCGACAGCAGCTATTACAAGGTCGATATGCAGGTCGATATTCCACTGTATGGGCGAGCCTCGGGTTTTGTAACGCGCGATACGTTCGATATAAATTTTGACGATTACCAAGATGTGGATGATGCCGAATTCAAATTGGTGGTGGATAATGCCATTCCGCTTGAAATTGAAGTGCAGGCTTATTTTCTCGACAGCAAGGGTGCCGTCATCGACTCCCTGCTCGACGAGCCGCAGCGCGTGGTGGAAGCGGCTCCTGTCGATAACGATGGCATGGTGACCGGCGAAACCCGGAAGATTACCTTCGCACCCTTCTCTGCGGAGCGCTTCGCCAGCATTAAATCAGAGACAAAGCGGGTATTGCTCAATGCTGCTTTTTCAACCAATAATGGCGGCAATACCTCCGTGCGGGTTTTCAGCGACCAGGAAGTACGCATGAAACTGGGGGTTATCCTCGGTGTTCGGGGGGAGTGAAGAGTAGATTTCTGATTTTTAGCTAAAAAAAATCCAATGAAAAATATATTTGTTATTCTGTTTTCACTTGCCATCGCATTGCCACTAACGGCGCAGGAAGAACTCGGCACACACCTGCTGCGCGGTATCTGGCAAGCCAATAAAACCAATCCGGCGCTGCTGCCGGAAGGCAAATTCGTGATCGGGTTGCCGGGCATTTACAACAACCTGAATATTACCAATATTACTTACAACGACCTCTTCGTCGAAGATGCGAACGGCGAGTTGGTACTGGATATCGACAACGCCATCAGCAAGCTGGACACCGACAACCGCATCCGGGAGAACCTGGAGGTAGAGACCATCAGCCTGGCGATGCGTTTTGGTAACCTGATGCTGAGCGCCGGTCATTCGGTCAAGTTCAATGCTTTTCTGAATTATCCGAAAACACTGCCGCAGCTCATCTGGCAGGGCAATGCGCAGTTTCTGGGGCAAAGTGTAAATTTTGGCAGCGACCTCCAGTTGTTTGGCTACAACGAATTTTTCGTCGGTGCGGCAGTCAACGTCACACGCAATCTGACCATCGGCGGTCGCGCCAAGTGGCTCAGTGGCTTCGGCGATGTATCCACCGATCGCACCCGGCTGAATCTGCTGACGGAAGAAGAGGCTTATCAGCTTACGCTGGATGCAGACTTTCGGGCGAACAGTACCGGCTCTATTGATTACAATGGTTTTCGGGATTTTACGGTGAATTACGATTTTGGCAATTTTGAAGGTAATCAGCTTTTCAATCAAAATAATGGACTTGCCTTCGATCTGGGCGCGCATTTGCGACTCGGCAGGCTCGACCTTGCAGCCAGTATCCTCGATCTGGGCGGCACAATCAACTGGAAGGAAAATGTGCAGAATTTTTCGCTGAACGGCATCTTCCCGTATCAGGGGCTGGACGTGGCTCAGGATATTCTGAATGATGCGGAAAGCCTCGGCAATGCGATTGATACCCTGCTGGCGACCTACGACTTTGTGGAAACCAGTAACGCATACGACACGGATCTGCCCTTGCGCTACTATCTGAGTGGCAGTTATCAACTGAATAACACCTGGCGTATCGGCGGTATGTTTTACAACGAAAACTATCGGGGCGAGACCTTCACGGCAGCAGCCATCGGCGGCAATGTACAACTTGCATCCTGGCTGAACGTAGGGGCAACCTATGCTTTTCGCAGCGAAAAATTTGATAACCTGGGGGTAAACACCAATATGCAATTCGGGCCGGTGCAACTCATCACCATGACCGATAACCTGCTCAGCGCTCTGCGTCCGAAGGATGCCAACAGCACGAATGTGCGCGTGGGCCTAAATCTGGTTTTTAAATAGCCATGAAAATGGGCACCCCCGGAGTTTATAGTTTTCCTGGTGTGCCCATTTTGTAGCGCTATCGTTTTGCGGGTCAATCTACGCTTCGCTGAATTCTTTTTCGCTTGCCGGTACGGGGTCAATTTGTTCTACTTCTTCCGGCAATTCTGTCGTCCGTTTGGAAGTTTTGCTCGACAAGTAAGAATAAATGCCCGGAATGATGAAAAGTGTCAGCAGGGTAGAGAATATCAAACCGCCGATAACGGCGATACCCATCGAAACGCGGCTTTCGGAACCGGCACCCAGCGCCAGTGCGATGGGCAGCGTACCCAGTATGGTGGACAAACTCGTCATCAGAATTGGGCGGAAACGGGAGACGGCAGCATCCTTGATGGCTTCCATGCGATCCAGCCCGGCATCCTTGCGCTGGTTGGCAAATTCTACGATGAGAATACCATTTTTGGCGACAAGCCCAATGAGCATGATAATCCCGATCTGGCTGAAAATATTCAGTGTTTCGCCAAACATCCACAGCGCCAGTACCGCACCCGCCAGCGCCAGCGGTACAGTAAACATGATAATGAGCGGATCCACAAAGCTTTCAAACTGAGCCGAGAGAACGAGATATATCAACACCAAAGCCAGTGCGAAAGCAAAAATCAAGCTGGAGGAACTCTCCTCGAAATCTTTGGAAGCGCCTTTCAGCGCCGTATAGTAAGAATCGTCGAGCACCCGGTCGGCAATGCCTTGCATAGCTTCAATGCCGTCGCCGATGGTTTTGCCCGGTGCCAGCCCCGCCGATACGGTAGCCGCCGAGAAACGATTGTAGCGGTATAGCGCAGGCGGTGTTGTTTCTTCTTCGAGCGAGACGAGGTTGTCCAGTTGCACCATTTGCCCCCTGCGGCTTCGCACGTACAGCGACCGGAGGTCTATCGGTTCGTCGCGGTTTTCGCGTTGCACCTGACCGATGACCTGATACTGCTTTCCATCCATGATGAAATAGCCGAAACGCTGCCCGCTCAGTCCCAACTGGAGTGTCTGTGC
Source organism: uncultured Saprospiraceae bacterium (assembly GCA_964517175.1). Taxonomy (GTDB): domain Bacteria; phylum Bacteroidota; class Bacteroidia; order Chitinophagales; family Saprospiraceae; genus JADJNW01. Next base: position 22,891 of record CAZFBU010000005.1, on the reverse strand, counting down.
CACATCGCGAACGGATACCCCGAGGTCTTGCGCTTTTTGACGATTGATTGTAATGCGAAGTTCGGGTTTGTTGAATTTTACATCCAAATCCACCACTGCGAAAGTGGGATCATTATTTGCCTCTTCCATGAATTTCGGAAGTACATCCTGTATTCTGGAAAAATCCTGCGCCAGAATGACAAACTGCACCGGCAAACCACCCCGGCGATCACCGATGGAAGGCTCCTGATACAGGAAGGTTCTAGCGCCGGTCAGTTTTGAAACGACAGGCGACAGGTCATCCACAATTTCCTGTTGCGAACGCCCGCGTTCTTCCCGATCTTTCAGAATCATTACCAATCGCCCTGAGTTCACACTGGAGCCCCCGAAACCAGGCGACGTAATAGCAATCAACCCTTCCAGTTCCGGCACTTCTTCCTGAATCACTTCGGATGCCGAGTTCATGTAGGCATCCATGTATTCGTAGGTAGCGCCCTCCTGCCCGGTTACGCTGCCGCGAAAACGAGCGCGGTCTTCCAGAGGCGCCAGTTCGGAAGGCAATTGCGTACCGAGGTAATAAATCATACCACCGGTAATCAGCATGATAACAAAAGCCAGCCAGCGGGCGCTCATAAAGGCATTTAGCAAGGATCGATATCCATTGGTTAGCCCAACAAAGAAAGGCTCGGTTTTGCGGTAGAACCACGGTTGGCGTTCTCGATTTTTTAATACCTTGGACGACAACATAGCCGTCATTGTCAAAGCTGCAAAGGAAGAAATAATAACCGCACCGGCAATTACTACGCCAAACTCCCGAAACAGACGCCCGGTCAAGCCTTGCAGGAATACCACCGGCATAAATACCGCCACCAGCGAAATCGTTGTGGCAATGACTGCAAAAAAGATTTCATTGGAACCTTTGGCCGCCGCTTCGAGCGGTTTCATGCCCTGCTCGATTTTGGCGTAGATGTTCTCGACGACCACGATGGCATCATCCACAACCAAACCGATTGCCAGTACGATACCGAGCAATGTGAGGATATTGATACTGAAATCGGCAATATACATGATGAAAAATGCCCCGATCAAAGAGATGGGTATGGCGATGACCGGAATGATGGTGGTACGCCAGTCGCGCAAAAACAGGAAAATAATCAGCACGACCAGCCCAAAGGCCAGGTAGATTGTATTTTGTACTTCGGAAATCGAAGCCCGGATATATTTGGTGGTATCGAAACCAATAGCCGTTTTGATATCGTCCGGCAATTCTTTTTCGATCTGTGCGAGGCGTTTATATACCTCATCGGCAATATCAATGTGATTAGAACCCGGCTGAGGCACGATGGCAGTGCCCACCATAGGAATGCCGTCTCGACGCAGCAGGGAACGCGTATTTTCAGGACCCAGCTCGGCATAGCCAATATCTTGAAAGCGTACCAGTCTGCCGGTTTCTTCTTTTATAATCAGGTTGTTGAATTCCAGGGGCGTTTGCAGTCGGCCCTGTGTTCTTACCGTCAGTTCGGTGGTATTTCCTTCCACCGTTCCGGAGGGTAGCTCGATGTTTTCTCTTTGCAATGCGTCGCGTATATCAAGTGGCGTCAGTTGGTAGGCTGCCAGCCGATCCGGGTCAATCCACAGGCGCATAGAATAGCGCTTTTCGCCCCACACCATCACGCTACTCACGCCATCAATGGTTTGAAACCTTTCCTTGAATACATTTTCAGCAACGGCGCTCAGATCGAGCAACGAGCGGTTGGTGCTTTGAATATTGATGAACATGATGGGATTGGCATCGGCATCGGCTTTGGAAACGACGGGCGGTTCTGCATCGGGTGGCAGGTTGCGCACGGATCGCGATACTTTGTCGCGCACGTCATTGGCAGCTGCTTCCAGATCAATACCGAGATTAAACTCCACCGTGATATTGCTACTACCCTCCTGGCTTCTGGAGGTAATAGAACGAATGCCCGCAATGCCGTTCACCGCCTCTTCAATTGGCTCCGTGATCTGCGATTCAATGATATCCGCATTGGCACCAACATAAGAGGTGGATACGCTGATGATCGGCGGATCTACGCTGGGGTACTCCCGCACGCCCAGATAATTCATACCGATGATACCAAACAACACAATAATGATGGACATTACCGTTGCCAGAACGGGGCGCTTTATACTTAAGGAAGAAAGACTCATACCGTTGCTTTATTTATTTGAATAATAGTTGGGTGTATTTCAAAGTGTATATTTTCTGCCGATTAGTTCATGCGAGTGATCTCCACCCGCGCGCCCTCTTTTACCTGCAAAATGCCGGTAGTAATCAAAGTATCTCCGCTTTGCAGTCCGCTGATTACCTGAATTTCCTCTTCCCGGCGGATGCCCGTTTCTATTTGCACCGATACGGCTTTACCGTCCCGATAGACAAAAACTTTTTTTCCGCCCAGTTCAGGAATGACCGCTTCTGTAGGAATCATAACGGCATCATCGAAGAACTGCAAATTCACAGAAACATTAGCAAATGCTCCGGGCAGAATTCTCCCGCCAGAATTTTGTGCCTCCGCTTTCAGTCGCAGCGTACGAGTCGTCGGATCCACATTAGGTTCTTTGGCGACCACCGTTGCTCGGTAGTCTTCATTAGAACCATCCAGCCGAAAAACCACGGGTGTGCCGCTTTTTACTTCTCTCGCGTATCGCTCCGGCACAGAAAATTCCACATTTATCGGATTGATATTCACCAGGTTAACAATCGGCGTGCCCGGCGAGAGGTAGCTGCCCTCGCTCACCTGGCGCAAGCCCAGCAAGCCGTCGAATGGCGCTTTGATTGTTCTTTTTTCAATTTGAACCTCCAGCAGCGCCAGTTCTTTATCCACCTGATCGGCTTCGGCACGAGCAATTTCGTACTCCTGCAAGCTCACCCCCTCTTTTTGGTACAAACCTTCTAATCTTTCCGCTATTTTGCGACTGAGTTGCTGCTGTACAAGCAAACGACCACGCTGCGCCCGGAGTTCTTCCACGTCCAGTTGCACCAGCGGCGTCCCCCGCCGTACATAACTGCCTTCCTTGAAGAGTATTTTGGTGATCTTTCCCGCTACTTCGCTCGACACCACGACTTCCTCTTCCGGCGTCGTAGAACCATTCACATAGATAACATCCTGTACCTTCCCGGAACGAATGAGCAAAGCTTCGACGGGCGTCGTCCTTCCTCCGGCGAGGGCTGCAGGACGCGCAGTAGCTTCCGGCTCCGGCTCATCTTTGCTGAATGCACCAGTATTGTACAAATAGATAGCTCCGCCGAAAACAACGATGGAAACTATGGTGAGAATGACGCTCGTAAGTCTTTTACGCATGGTTTGTTTTTTGAGCAACTTTAAATTACGGTTAATAACTAAAATTAAGACAAGTAGTTCAACCCTTAAAATCTTAAGGAATGGTTAAAAATTATACATAAATCATTTTCCGGGTGATGCCGCCATCCACCACGAAGTCCTGACCGGTGATGAATGCCGCGTGCTCCGATAGCAAATACGCCACCATCGCTGCAATGTCATCCGGCGTGCCAATGCGACCAGCCGGATGCTGCTCGTTTGCGATGTCGCAAAGGTACGTCGTTATTCGTTCGCTGGAAATTTCCGACAAGGCTTCTTCATCTACATCCAATACGGCTACCTGCCAACCGCTGTCGCTCAGCATCTCCGCTGTGACTTTTCCAATGCCCTGCGCACCGCCGGTAATGATTGCTACTTGCATGTTGTAAAGACAATTATTGTTTTCAATAGAATCTCATCAGCGCCGGTTTTGTTGCAAAAAGAAACCCGAAATCCGACTTTCGTCTAATTTGAGCTTTTTTTGAATTTAATCCGGCAACTTTTAATCCTTCCAAACGTTCTCATCGCGTACTGAAAGAACTATATTTGCGGCTGTGAGTAACCTTCAACGTGTGCTGGAGCTGTATCAACATGATAAGCGAACCCGGCAAATTGTATCTGCGCTACAAAGCGAAACGCCCGCCCGGCTCAAAGTAGTCGGCATGACGGGCGCGCAGGAAGCCTTTGTCCTGTTCGGAACCTACAAAGCTCATCCACAACATCATTTGTTTATTGCAAACGATAAGGAGGAGGCAGCTTATCTGCAAAATGACCTGGCGAATTTATTCGGCGAAAAGCCGGTTTGGTTTTTTCCGGATTCGTTCAAGCGACCAATGAATTTCGAGAAGATCAACAGCTCGAACGCCCTGCAGCGCAGCGAAGTCATCAACCGCATCACCTCTTCCAATGCTAAGGGCGAGATCATCATCACCTATCCGGAGGCGCTGTTTGAAAAGGTCGTCTCGCCGGAAGTGCTCGACAAACAACGCATCAACATTGCGGTAGAGCAAAACCTCGATCTGGATTTTCTGATCGAAGTGCTGGTGGAATATGGCTTCAAGCGCGAGGATTTCGTGTATGAGCCGGGGCAGTTTTCCATTCGCGGCGGCATTGTGGATATTTTTTCCTACGGAAGCGAGTTGCCGTATCGGATTGAGTTATTTGACGAAGAAGTCGAGAGCATTCGCAACTTTGACCCGCTGACGCAACTGACCGAAAAGCACATTTCCAGTGTGTCGATCGTGCCAAATATCAATACAAAGTTTTCGAAAGAGCAGAAGGTGCCGCTGTTGCAGATTTTGCCGGAGAATGTCACTATCTGGGTGAAAGATTATCATATTTTAATTGATAAACTGCAAAGTTGCTTCGAAGAGGCTGAAAAATTCGCCAGGAATCTGACCATTCTGAACGATGTGGAAGTCAAGGAAATCTTTCAGGATCGGGCGTTCATCTATCCGAATCAGATCATCGAAGATGTACAGGATCACGCGATCATTTCGCTTTCCGCTGCCAAGATCGAAGAACTCAACCTATCAACCTTTCCGCCCGAAGCGGATAAATCAACCTTTCAACTTATCAACTACAACAGCAAACCTCAACCCAGTTTCAACAAGCACTTTCCACTGCTGATTGAGAATTTGCAGGAGAATTCCAAAAACAAGATCGAGAACTATCTTTTTACCGATAACAGCAAGCAGATCGAGCGTTTCTACGCCATTTTCGAGGATCTGGACGCCCGTGTGAAATTTCACCCGGTGACGCAGGCGATACATGAGGGCTTTATTGACCTGGATTTGCGCATTGCCTGCTACACCGATCATCAGATTTTTGAGCGCTACCATCGCTACAAGCTGCGGCGCGGCTACGGCAAGGAGCAGGCGCTGAGCGTGCGGTTGCTGCGAGAACTGAAGCCCGGCGATTTTGTGACCCACATCGATCACGGTGTCGGGAAGTACTCTGGCTTGGAAAAGATTACAGTGAACGGGCACACCCAGGAATCGGTGCGGCTGGTTTACAAAAACAATGACCTGCTGTATGTTGGCATTAATTCTTTGCACAAAATTGCCAAATACGTCGGCAAGGACGGCAATCCGCCTAAGCTCAGCAAGCTCGGCTCGGATGCCTGGAAAACGCTGAAAGCCAAAACCAAGAAGAAAGTCAAGGACATCGCGGCGGAACTCATTAAACTGTACGCCAGGCGCAAGGCTTCGCAGGGGCACGCCTTCCCGCCGGATGGCTATTTACAAAATGAATTGGAAGCATCTTTCCTGTACGAAGATACGCCCGATCAGTACAAGGCGACGCAGGATGTGAAGGAAGACATGACCAAGCCCTACCCGATGGATCGGCTGATCTGCGGGGATGTGGGCTTTGGCAAAACGGAAGTTGCCATTCGTGCGGCATTCAAAGCGGTGGTTGATGGCAAGCAGGTCGCGGTGCTGGTGCCAACGACGATTCTGGCGTTGCAGCATTACAAAACCTTCAAAGAGCGACTGGAAGAATTCGGTGTGACGGTGAATTACATCAATCGCTTTCGCACGACGAAGGAGAAAAAGGAAATTTACGGACTGCTCCAGGAAGGCAAAATTGACATTATCATTGGCACGCACGCCATTTTGAATAAGGAAATCAAATTCAAGGACCTGGGCTTGCTGGTCATTGATGAGGAGCAAAAATTTGGCGTAACTGCCAAAGAAAAGCTCCGCAACCTGAAGGTGAACGTGGATACGCTTACGCTGACCGCGACGCCCATTCCGCGTACCTTGCAATTCTCGCTGATGGCTGCGCGCGACTTGTCGATCCTGCGGACCGCACCGCCCAACCGCCAGCCCATCCACACCGAGGTACGGGTACTGAGCGAGCAGGTCATCAAAGAAGCCATCGACTATGAAGTGGCGCGGGGCGGGCAGGTATTTTTTGTACACAATCGCGTGAAATCCCTGCCGGACATGATCGCCATGCTGCGCAAGATTTGCCCGGACGTGGATTTTGCAATGGCGCACGGTCAGATGGAATCCGACAAGTTGGAACGAGTGTTACTGGAGTTTATTGATAAAAAATATGATGTGCTCGTTTGTACCAATATCATAGAAACGGGCCTGGACATTCCGAATGCGAATACCATCATCATCAACGATTCGCACCACTTCGGCATGAGCGATCTACACCAGTTGCGCGGGCGCGTGGGGCGTTCCAATAAAAAAGCGTTTTGCTATCTCTTCACGCCGCCGCTTTCTACCCTCACGGGCGACGCGCGCAAGCGCCTGAAGACCATCGAAGAATTTTCGGAATTAGGTAGCGGCATCCACATTGCGATGCGCGATCTCGACATCCGGGGCGCAGGGAACCTTCTGGGCGCGGAGCAGAGCGGCTTTATCGCGGATATTGGCTACGAAACGTATCAGAAAATTCTGGAAGAAGCAATCCAGGAATTGAAGGAAAATGAGTTCAAGGAAGTTTTTGAGGAGGAGTTGGCTAAGGAACGCCGCTACGTCAGCGATGTGCAGGTCGATACCGACGTGGAAATGCTCATCCCAACCGAGTACGTGAGCAGCATTTCCGAGCGCCTGGCGCTATATACCGAGCTGGACGACATTGAGACCGAGGAAGCGCTGGAAAAGTTTGCGTACAAACTGAAAGACCGCTTTGGCAAAGTGCCGCCGGAGGTGTATGAATTGTTCGAGGGTTTGCGTTTGCGCTGGACTTGCCGGGAGCTGGGCTTTGAGCGGGTGATTTTGAAGAACAATAAGTTGCGTTTATATTTTGTCGAAAATCCGCAGTCGCGTTTTTTTGAAAGCGAAACCTTCAACCGTATCATGCAATTTATTTCCACCCGGGGCGAATCGGTGGGCTTGCGCATCAAGCAGTCGCCGCGGCATCTGCTCGTCATCAGGGAAAATGTGCGAAGCCTGAAGCAGGCGCGGGGCGTGCTGCGTGCCATTTCCGAGGCGATTGCGGAGAAAGAACCGGTTTAACTTGACAATCAAAGACATCATACTCGACATCCCGCAAGGCTACTCCGAAGTCACCTACCAAGGTCGGAAATACGGACTGACGCGCACCGATTTCAACAAAGGTAAAAGCCTGAAAATCTTCGCGGAAGAGTTGGGCGGCTCGGATTTCATCAGCTTCAATTACTACCTGACGCACCAAAACGACCTGCTCAAGCCCTGCGAAATGCCCTCGGAGAAAGTGTTTGACTTTCTGCAGCAGTTTGAACAGCCCTGAAAATCAGTATTTCAGCTTTTCGTTGAACCGGGCAATGGCTTCGGGTTCGCCGACGACGTAGAGCAGATCCTCCTGCAAAATGCGGGTATCGGGTGTTACATCGGTGATGAAATCATCATTGCGCTGGATGGCCACCAGATTAACGCCGTACTTCATGCGGATGCCGGTTTCGCGCAGCGGCTTGCCGATCACCTCATTATTGCTGTGCTGCACTTTCAGGCAGGTCAGGTTAAAATTGGGGATATTGAGCAGGGTTTTTGATTTTTGCAGATGCGAAAAAGGTCGCAGCATCTCGTATTTTTCCGTTCTGAGCGATGTGATAAAGTTTTCCATTTCATCCTGAGGTACCAGATAGCGCTGCAGCAGGCGCGTGAGAATCTCGATGGAAGTTTCAAACTCCTGGGGAATTACCTCGTTGGCACCCAGGTGGTACAAGCCATCCATTTCCCGGAGTGTTTGCGTACGAACGATGATGTGGATGGTCTTACAAATATTCCGAATGTTGGTCACAATGGATTTGATCGCTGCCGAATCCGGTATAGCAATTACCGCTACCCGCGCCTTGTAAACTTTCACGTGCTCCAGGATAAAATGGCTGGTAGCATCTCCGTACATGATTGACTCTCCCTGTTTTTGAAAATGGTGCACCGTTTCCGGGTTCAGATCGATGACAACGTAAGGAATATCCGCGCTTTTGGCGGCACGCGCCACATTCTGCCCGGTCACGCCGAAGCCAATAATAATAAGGTGGTCTTTCAGATCGTGAACATCCTGAGTCGTACCATTTACAATATCCGCTGCATCGCTGAGTTGAGCAACCTGTTTGCTTAATGGCAGCCTTTTCAATGCCCGCGCAATATTTTCCCCATATTGCATAACAAAGGGCGTGATCCCCATGGAAAGAATAGAAACCGACAGAAAATACTGATAGGTGCTATCAGCAAGTAAGCCATTTTCCATGCCGGTAACGGACAAAATGAAAGCAAATTCGCCCACCTGAAAGAGCGACAAACCGGTCAGAATGACCGTGCGCGGCGGATAACGCAACGCCAGCGCCGCCAACGATGCAATGATCGCCTTGACGAGGATAACCACCATGGTCAATCCCACTACGACGAGTATGTTTTCTACAAAAAAGCGCACATCCAGCAGCATACCGATGGAGACGAAAAAGAAGCTGGTAAAAATTTCCCGAAAGGGAATGACAAAACCGGTGGCCTGATGACTGTACTCCGACTCAGAAATGACCAGCCCAGCCATGAATGCCCCCAGTGCCAGCGAAAGCCCGATGGAGGAGGTACCCCAGGCTACCCCAAAACAAATGACAATGATCGCCAGAATGAACAGCTCCCGGCTGCGGGTGCGTGCTATTTCATGCAGCAGCCTGGGCACGACGTAGCGGGCGCTCAGCAGTACCAGCACGATTACTACGGCTGCTTTCAGCAGCAGTTCCAGCAATGCCAAACCTACATTCCCGCCATTACCGGCAATCAGAGGTGTGAAGAGCATAAAGGGCACGACGATCACATCCTGGAAAATCAAAATAGCCAAGGCAATCCTGCCGTGCGGATTGTTGATGTCGCCGCTTTCCTGCAGGAGTTTCAACACAATGGCAGTACTACTCAAAGAAAACAAAAAGCCCAAAAACAGCGCTTCTTCCCAGCGAAATCCCAGTACCTTCGCTGCCAAATACGTAACCAGGATCGTCAGGCCTACCTGCACGGTACCACCGATAAAAACCGTGCGCTGAATGGAAGCCAGGGTTTTCAGTGAAAACTCCAAACCAATGATGAACAGCAGCAGAATAACACCAATTTCCGCCAGCATTTCGACTTCGTGCGTTGCCTCATCTCCGATTAGTCCCAGCCCGCCGGGGCCAACGATTACGCCCGTGATGAGCAGACCCAGTATCGCCGGCAGGTTTAATTTTTGAAACAGAAAAATTACAACCGCCGATAAGCCAAGAATGATAACAATGTCCGGTAAAAGTGGAATGTGCATACAGGTGTTCGTTTTACTTTAAACATACTCTTAATAACTATCAGGTTTATCTTCCTGAGTTTTGAACACCGAAAAATAGGAAATGGATGCGGAGATGAGAAAAATTATCTGCTGATATCGCTTCAACTGTGAAGAGTCGCGTAGGATAAATATTGTTGAGAAAAGGAGCGTTCATCTGGCAGTTTAAAATTGCTGCGGACTGCCAGATGAACGCTACCACACTAAGGCTGCATCATTTTGCCGATAAAGAGGAGGCTGCCGGTTTTATGATCGCGAATGATAAAAATAAACGGGCGATCAATCGTCAGTTCGTTGATGGAAGTTACTTCGATATCAACGGAAGTGACCGCCGCCGCTTCGGTGCCTTTTTCGTCCACTTCGACGAATGCCTTATGACGCACTGCGCTGATATACAACCGCTTGTCGTCAGCAATATTGGTGAAATCCGCCTGCCCGGCCGCAAAGGCAATGCCCATGCCCAGATCTGTCAGCGCTTTATTTAGTTTTTGCTCGTATTCCATTTTGAATTTCGGCATGCTAAAGGTCATGCTTGAACTCTGACTAAAAGCATTCCAGTCGATGCTACTCAGGGCATCAATCGCAGCGTCCATCGAATTGTCCGGTTTGGGCAGCACAATGGTCATCGAGTAAATGGAATCGCCATAAGGTAAATCAACTGCCGTGAATGTCGGCGTTTCCAATCGGGCGAAAGACGCGCCGGGCATACTCATCATATCCACCTGCACCTGTGTGCCGTTGGCAAGGTAAAATGGGCGTTTCTGCGTGTACTGCGGGTCAAACTCATAGCGCCAGTCGCCCTTGAAGTAGATGGCATTCATTAAAAACATGACTGCGTCCGGCGAAATCTCCCGTATCATTTCTTTTATAATGCCCTGGGTCTGATTATTTACCCAGTTATTAATCGCATTCACCGAAGCCGGATCGTTGAAATCCAGTTCGCGTACCTCGCTGTTGTAAAAATCCCGGTTTACATCCAGAAAGGACGGCTTGACGCCAAACCCTTCCCGATACCAAATGGAATTGGCAATTTGCAGGTTCACCGCCGGATCAAGCTGTGGCAATACTTCCAGCAGGGATTGATTGGCTGCGTTGAGTTTCGACAAATCCCATGCCCCCAAATTCATAGCGGTTTGCATATCGCTGCGCGTTTGGTTCGCCGCGCCATTCACCGCCATCGATAAGGCAGTGGAAATGCTCAGCGGCGAAATAAAAATATTCTCATCCGGTTCTGCTTCGTGCAATTCCCGGAAAATATCAAAAGCGAATTGGCGCTGGTCATCAGCCAGCTTGCAGGCATCGGGTGCGTCCGTGCAGTCGAATGAAACGCCTTCCGGACCCTCGGGGTCACTCTCGGTACACTGTGTGAAAAACATTCCGAGACTTACAATCAAAATCCATGATAAAAAATTCGTACGCATATTCAAATTAGTTTTAGTACTTTTAATGTTGGTAATATTCATCCGTCTTGAAATCACCACCGCATTTCCAACAACGCCGATCGCGCAATCATGCGATGGACGCTTCTTCATTATATTAGACACCAAACCCGGGGGCAATGGTTGGGAAATATACCGATTTTATTATTTTTCAAAGTAAACCAACTGGGAACAATCGCATCGCTTTGAACGCCATCAACCACTCGGAGGCGCTCCGTTCAAAATCTCTCTGCTTAATCTTTTCGATACTATCCGGCGAAATCTTATCTTTGCGTTTTTACAAAACAGCAACAGAACTAAATTTGGTAAACCGTCGTTGAGAATCGAAATAACAGAACGAAATGAAGATATCCCTGAATTGGCTCAAGCAGTATCTCGATATACATCTCGACCCCGAAAAAATTGGCGAAATCCTGACGGACATTGGACTGGAACTGGAGGGCATGGAGCAGGTGGAAAGCGTGAAAGGCGGTCTGGCGGGCGTGGTGATCGGCAAAGTGGTGGAATGTGGCAGACATCCGAATGCGGATAAACTCTCCGTGACGAAGGTGGACATCGGCAATGGCAACCTGCTTTCCATCGTGTGCGGTGCGCCGAACGTAGCCGCTGGACAGAAAGTACCGGTGGCAACCGTGGGTACTACGCTTTACCCAACGGGCAGCGAGGAGCCATTGAAGCTTAAAGAGACTAAAATTCGCGGCGAGCTATCGCAGGGCATGATCTGCGCGGAGGATGAACTTGGTTTGGGCGAAAGCCACGCCGGGATCATGGTGCTGCCGGATGATGTGGAAATTGGCACCTCGGCACGGGATTATTTCAAAATCGAAACCGACATCATTTACGAAATCGGCTTGACGCCAAATCGCTCCGATGCAACCAACCACATAGGCGTGGCGAAGGATCTGGCGGCGGCGTTGAAAATCAATTACGATCATATTGGTGAAGTGAAACTGCCGAGTGTGGCTGATTTTAAGATTGACAATAACGACCTCGAATTGGACGTAGTGATTGAAAACCCTGAAGCGTGCCCGCGCTACTCCGGCGTGAGCATCAAGGGCGTGACCGTTGGCGAGTCACCCGACTGGCTGAAAAATCGTCTGCTGCTCATCGGCGTGCGCCCAATTTACAACATCGTGGACATTACCAATTTCGTGCTGCACGAACTGGGGCAGCCGCTCCACGCATTCGATTGGGATGAAATTGCCGGCAAAAAAGTGATCGTCAAAACCTTGCCGGCAGGTACCAAATTCACGACCCTGGACGAAGTAGAACGAAGCCTGAGCGACGAAGATCTAATGATCTGCGACGGCGAATCGAAGGGCATGTGCATCGGTGGCGTGTTTGGCGGGGTAAAGTCTGGCGTGAAAGATGCGACCAAGAATATTTTTTTAGAATCGGCGCATTTCCATCCGACCTGGATACGGCGCAGCAAAACGCGGCACGGCTTGTTCAACTCCGAAGCCGCGAAGGTTTTCGAGAAAGGCAGCGATCCGAATATTACGATCTACGCACTGAAGCGCGCGGCGCTCTTGATTCAGGAAATTGCCGGTGGCGAAATCGCTTCCGATATTGTGGATATTTATCCAAATCCGATTGAAAAGGTACAAATCACAGTGGCGTATGAGCACGTCAATCGTCTGATCGGAACAGAAATTCCGAAAAATAAGGTCAAGGCGATTTTAGGCGCTTTGGAAATGGAGATCGTAGCAGAAGATGCCGCCACGTTCACGGTAGCCGTGCCGACGAACAAAGCCGACGTCACGCGCCCGGCGGATGTAATCGAGGAAATCCTGCGGATTTATGGTTTTAACAATGTGCCGATCCCGGAAAAAATGACCATTGCGTCAAATTCGTCGGAGCAGCCGGTGCCGCACGTGGTGCGCAATATGATCGGCGATTACCTGACGGCGAATGGCTTCCATGAGATGATGGCAATGTCGATCACCGAGTCGCGTTATTACAAAAATATGCTGCCGATCATTCCGGAGGAAGATTTGGTATTTATCAATAACACCTCGAATCCGACGCAGGACATCATGCGCCCGCTGATGTTATTTTCAGGATTAGAGGCAATCGTGCGCAATCAGAATCGCCAGCAGCAAAACCTGAAGCTGTACGAATTCGGCAGAACCTATCGCAAAAATGGCGAAAAGTACCGCGAAGACAGCCACCTGTCGATCTTTTTGAGTGGCAGTCGGCACGAGGAAAGCTGGTTGTTGCCGGAGCGCGAGGCAGATTTCTATGCATTGAAAACTTTTGTGCAAAATATACTCACGCGTATGGGCGCAACTTCGTATCAGGAGACGACCTATAATGATGAAGTGCATAGCTATGCGATTCGCTATCATCGCGGCGAGCAGGTGCTGGCGGAGTTGGGCAAGGTTTCGCCAAAGCTGACCAGGCAGATGGAGATTCGCGGCAGCGTGTATTATGCCGATCTGAACTGGGATAACCTGCTGAAAGTCTTAAAAAAACACAGCGTAACGGTAGAAGAACTGAATAAGTACCCGACCGTGCGCAGAGATTTAGCGTTGGTTATTGATAATTCCGTAAAATTTGCGGATATTGTGTCGATTGCCAGAAAAGTAGGCAAAAACCTGATCAAGGATGTGAATCTGTTCGACGTTTACGAAAACGCCGAGCAATTGGGTGCGGACAAGCGTTCGTACGCCGTTAGTTACACATTCGAGGATCCGACCCGGACGTTGCAGGACAAAGACGTCGATAAGGTCGTGGAAAAATTGATAACCGAGTACGAAGCAAAATTAGGAGCGACGATTAGACGTTAACTTCGAAGTGGGAAGCCGGAACTGGGAACGTGGAATAATGTTCCGTTTTCCAATCTCCGACTTCCGATTTCCGACTTTTGGAATATGAATTTGACCGAACAAATCGAAGGTATTGAAATAAAGGTACGGCAGTTAGCGCTAAAGCTGGAAAGGCTGGAACGCGAAAACGCCGATTTACAGAAAGAGAACAAACACCTGAAAGCAGGTATGGAAAAACAGGAGGCGACGATCAGCGCCTTGAAAGATAAATTAACGGATGCACAAAGTACACTGAGCCAGAAGGACGAAGAGGAGAGTGCGCATTCCAAAAAACTGAAGCAGCTTATCGATCAGTACATTCAGGAAATAGATAAGTGTATTGATTGGTTGCACAACAACTAGGGTTGTCAGTATGGACGGGCAAGATACGAAAAGCATTACGGTTTTAATTGCAGGCAGACCTTATCCCCTGAAAATCAAAGCGGAGGATGAGACGTCCATTCGTAAAATCGTAAAGGAAGTCAATGAGAAGATCAATCGTTTTCAGTTGACTTACAAGAATAAAGACAAGCAGGACTGTCTTTCCATGACGGTACTGACCTACGCGGTGGATTTGCACAAAGCCAATCTGCAGCAGTCCGTTCAAGTGGAACATCCCGAAGCAGCCCTCTCGGATAAGCTCTCACAGTTGGAATCTCTGCTCGACAAGCTTTTGGTTTAGAGCCTTTTGTGCGAAGTTTCTGTTTTGTTATATGGTCATTTTGAGTGTCGTTTTTTATAACGAATTCGGATGACGCATTTAACGAGTAACGGGTAACAGATTTTCAAAAAAATTTAAACAACCGAAATTATGGATATAGGAATAGGGTTAGTCATTGGTTTGCTCATTGGAGGGGCAATTGGCTACTTCCTGGTACAGGCTTTTTTCAAAAAAGCCAGCCAGAAGAAAATAGAAGAGATGAACGCGCAAGCGGACCTGCAAATAAAGGAAGCGCGCCTGACGGCAAAACGCATCGTGGATGAAGCCGAGACAAAGGCGGAGAAAATCATGGATAAGGCGGAAGGACATCACGAGCGGATTAAGCAGCAGAAAATACAGGAAGCGAAGGAGAAATTCAGCAAAATGCGGTCGGAATTCGACAAGGAAAAGTCCGGGCATATGCTGGAAATGAAAGACCGCGAAGTGGAAGTGAAGCAACAGGAAGGCGAGCTGCGCCAGAAGCAGGAGCGTTTTCAGGAGCAGATGAAAAAGCTGGAGCATCAAAAATCGGAACTGGAGTCGAAAGCATCCGAAATCGCTTCTATCCGCGAGAACCTGGAAGTTCAGATGAAGATCGTGGCGAAAAAGAAAGAAGAACTGGAGGCGGCCAACGAAATACGCATCAAGGAATTGGAGAAGCTCGCGAACCTGAGCGAGCAGGAAGCCAAGGAACAACTGTTGGAAGCGGTTCGCGCCAAGTCGGAGACAGAAGCAATGGCAATCGTCAAATCATCGGTGGAGCAAGCCAAAACAACGGCAAACAAAGAAGCCAAGAAAATTGTCATTCAGACCATCCAGCGGATGTGTGCGGAATATACAATCGAAAATACCGTTTCCGTTTTCCAATTGGATTCGGATGATTTGAAAGGTCAGATTATCGGTCGGGAAGGTCGCAATATCCGGGCGCTGGAAGCCGCTACCGGTGCGGAAATCGTCGTGGACGACACGCCGGAAGCCATCGTGATTTCCAGCTTTGACCCGATCCGCCGCGAGATCGCGCGCCTGTCGCTGAAGAAACTCGTAGCCGACGGTCGCATTCACCCGGCACGCATCGAAGAGGTTGTGGCAAAGACCCGCAATCAACTCGAAGAGCAGATCGTCGAAATCGGCGAACGCACGGTCATCGAACTCGACATTCACGGCTTGGATCCCTACCTGGTGCGAATGGTCGGACGCATGCGTTTCCGCTCCTCCTACGGTCAGAATCTGCTCAAGCACTCCATCGAAACGGCGAACCTTTGCGCCATGATGTCGGCGGAACTGGGCTTGAACCCCAAGCAGGTGAAGCTGGCGAAGCGCGCCGGTTTGCTGCACGACATCGGAAAAGTTGCCGAGGAAGAAAGCGAACTGTCGCACGCGATTTTGGGTATGAAATTGTGTGAAAAATACAAGGAAAACCCGATCGTTTGCAACGCCGTGGGCGCTCACCACGACGAGGTGGAGATGAACAACATCCTCTCGCCGATCATTCAGGCCTGCGATGCGATCTCCGGCGCTCGCCCGGGTGCCCGCCGCGAAATTCTGGAAAGCTACCTGAAGCGCATTGGCGAACTGGAAGAGCTGGCAATGTCGTACGAAGGCGTACAAAAAGCCTACGCCATGCAAGCCGGTCGGGAGCTACGCGTAATCGTGGAATCCGAAAAAGTAACGGATCAATACGCCGACGATCTGTCGTTTATGATTTCTGAAAAAATCCAAAATGAAATGCAGTTTCCCGGCCAGGTCAAAGTGACCGTGATCCGCGAAAAGCGATCTGTTTCATTTGCAAGATAATTTCAAATGCGGAACTGGGAAGTCGGAAGT
>CAZFBU010000005.1:4095-6434 GCA_964517175.1 uncultured Saprospiraceae bacterium | reverse complement strand
TTCAACCTTTCCCTGCCCGCCCATCTCGATGTGCCGGAGGACGTATCCGTGCTCTTTCCCTACGAGGAGCCATCGACCATTGAGGCGATGACGGCATGCTACGAAAAGTATTACAACGACCGGCAGGAGCGCATTTTTATCTTCGGCATCAATCCCGGGCGCTTCGGCGCGGGCGTCACCGGCGTGCCCTTCACCGACCCCATCCGGCTGGCGGAGGCGTGCGGCATTGCCAATGACTTCAAGAAAAAACCGGAGTTATCCTCTGTTTTTGTGTACGAATACATCCACGCTTTCGGTGGTTTGGAGGCATTTTACAATCAATTCTACATCACCTCGCTCTGTCCGCTGGGCTTTACCAAAGACGGCAAAAACTACAACTACTACGACGACAAACAATTGCAAAACGCCGTAGAGCCATTCATCATGGAGAGCATTCGGCGGCAGCAGGCATTTTACGTCAGCGATAAAGTCGCCATCTGCATGGGGCGCGGCAAAAATGCCGACTTCTTCCAGAAAATAAACGACACGCATCGCTTCTTCGACGAAATTCTGGTGGTGCCGCACCCGCGCTGGGTGATGCAGTATCGCCGCAAACGCCTGGAGGAATTTGTGCAGCTGTACGTCGAGACGCTGCGCCGGGCGCAGGCGCTACTTCTGTAGATAATCGAGGAAATGCACTTTGCGCATTGCATTTAAACTGGCTTTCGGATGCTGTTAATACTGGATTTTCCGATAAGTTTATTCGCGTTGGATTTCGTAAAAAAATAATTTTGGATTTCGCCTTTTCTGAACCTTTTTCACAAATCCTGTTTACTTAGTTCTAATCAGATTTTTACCAAAAAGGTAGATATGAAAAATCAAACCAGCAAAGTCGGAATCGACGATATATCGGTATATGTGCCGAAGCTCTATTTACCAATCGAAACACTGGCCGAGGCTCGCCGGATCGAATATGCCAAACTCAACCAGGGCTTGGGCTTAGCGGCAATGGCAATGCCGGACGTACACGAAGATGCGGCGACGATGGCGGCGAATGCGGCGTTGAATTTGATTCAGAAAAACGGGCTGCAGCCCCAACAGATCGGGCGCATTTATGTGGGCACCGAGAGCGGGCTGGATGGCTCGAAGCCGATTGCGAGCTACGTGGTGGGTATGCTGACGGAGTATTTTGAAGCGGAATTTGGTGCGGATTGCCTGCTCGATTGCGATGCTGTCGATCTTACCTTTGCCTGCATTGGCGCAGTGGATGCCCTGCAAAATACCCTCGACTGGGCGCGCAACGGGCACGATCGCGTGGGTGTCGTGATTTCTACCGATTTTGCAAAATATGAACTTGGCTCGGGCGGCGAATACACGCAGGGCGCCGGTGCGATGGCGATGCTGGTGCGGCAAAATCCACGCTTGCTGGCCATCGGCGATGCCTGGGGCGTAGCGACCGAAAGCGTGCACGATTTTTTCAAGCCGGTACGCAAACTGAAAAAAGCAGACGTTGTAAAGGAAGCACTGGAGTTATTGGGTTTGGATGTGAATGCAAATCTGCCGGATGCCGACATCAAATCAACCCCGGCACAAAATGCTTTCGACGCTACGGATGTGGAGGTGCAAATCCACCGCGATACACCGATCTTCGACGGGCAGTATTCCAACGATTGCTACCAGGAACGCATCAAGCAAGCCTACCAGAGCTTTCTGCGCAAAGCATTTGAAAAGCTGAACGGACATCCCGGTCCGGCGCTGTCGGGCAGATGGTCGCGACTGGTGTTCCACTTGCCGTATGCTTACCATGCGCGGCGGATTTTCACCGAAATTTTCCTGCACGATGCAATCAAAGCGGGCAAAAAGACGCAGATTGAAGCCGAAACCGGCGAGCCAATCCCAACTGAAATAGGTGCGAAATATTTGAAACTGGTTTCCAAAACGCCAATATACCGGGCATTTGTGGACGAATTCATCGAGCG
The DNA here is from genome assembly GCA_964517175.1 of uncultured Saprospiraceae bacterium. Classification (GTDB taxonomy): domain Bacteria; phylum Bacteroidota; class Bacteroidia; order Chitinophagales; family Saprospiraceae; genus JADJNW01. The sequence goes on along the minus strand of CAZFBU010000005.1, from coordinate 4,476 downwards.
GGGCGAGCGCACGTCCAGTCTGGTGGGCAATGTCTATACCGGTTCCATATTCCTGTCGCTGGCGGGCTTGCTGGAAGCAGATTGGCAGGACGGCAATGATTTAAATGGAAAAAAACTTGGCTTCTTCGCTTACGGAAGCGGCTCCAAATCAAAGGTCTTCGAAGGAGAAGTGCAGCCGCAGTGGCGTGAAGTAGTCAGCCGCTGGAATTTGATGGCTAGTTTAGAAAATCGCCAGGAACTGGATTACGAAACCTACGAAGCCCTGCACCGGGGCACATTGACCGAGCCAGTTGCCGAAGTTCCCGGTATTTTTGTTTTGGAAAACATTAGCGACGATGCGTTGCTGCCCGGTGTGCGGAGTTATCGTTTTGCCGTGCCGGT
>CAZFBU010000005.1:0-3995 GCA_964517175.1 uncultured Saprospiraceae bacterium | reverse complement strand
ATTTTGACCCAAAGCTGAACAACTATTCACTTCAGGCGGGCGTTTTCCATCAAAAGAACAAACAAAGCCATGCTAAAATATTTCAGCCTTTTGGTGCTCGTCGCTGTCATTTCCGCCTGCGGCCTGAACCGGGAGCCGCAGCCCTTGCCCATTATCGGCAATCGCGACGTGGTGAACGGCGATACCATTTATCATACCATTCCCGATTTTGCGTTTGTCAATCAGGACAGCAACCTGGTGACGAATGAAACCTTCGCGAATAAGGTCTATGTCGCCGATTTTTTCTTTACCTCCTGTCCCACCATTTGTCCGAAAACCACCAAGCAAATGCTGCGTCTCTACGAGCGTTACGAAAAGGACGACCGCGTGGTGCTGTTGGCGCACACGGTTGATCCGGTGCGGGATTCGGTGGGCAAATTAAGTTTATACGCCGAAAATCTGGGGGTAAAATCCAGCAAATGGCACTTTGTGACTGGCGAAAAAGATAAGCTTTACGAAATCGCCGATGATTATTTCAGCGTTGCCAAAGAAGACCCCACCGTGCCCGGCGGCTTCGACCACAGCGGGCGCTTTATCCTGGTCGATAAAGATCGCTATGTGCGTTCCTTCTGCGATGGCACCGATGCTGAATCGGTTGATCAGTTCATGCGGGACATTGACGCGTTGCTGGCGCAGGAATATTCAGGGGGAGAATAAGAAAGTGGCAGCGCCTGCCGGTTTTCTCCGTACCGGCGACTTCAGTCGCCGACAGCGGATAAAGCCCGCCGGTACGAATGCCAAAACCTGCGTACTGATAATGGTATTTGGCAATTTTGCCACGCGTTGAGCTTTCTCGCGTTTTTCCAGCTCTGTACTTGTGTAACAATACACCAAAATATTGGTATCAAGAAAATGCTTATCGTTCATTGGCTTCTTCGCGATTAAATGTATAACCGCTGGTATCTAATTCCAGCGCGGAAAAAGTCTTTATCGCTTCTTCACCTTCTACATATTCGTCACTTCCAGCCTCCACTTCATCAACCGTAAAGGCAATGATTTCGACCTGCTTTCCGCGAAAGTTTTCGGGTAAGATCAAGGTCAAGGTGTTATCTTCTAATTGAATAACAGTTCTGATCATCGGTTCGTATTTTTTCAAATTTACAACGAAATAGCTTTTTATTCCGTTCCAATCTCTAAAAAATCCATATTTTAGCGAAAATTCGCTAACTGTACCGGCGACCTTTAGTCGCCGACGGCGGATAAAGTCCGCTGATACAAACACCAAAACAATGAACCATCCCTACCCGCACCTCCTCGCACCTCTTGATTTGGGCTTCACCCGGCTCAAAAACCGCGTTCTCATGGGCTCCATGCACACCGGTCTGGAAGAAACCAAAAACGGTTTCGAGAAAATGGCGGCATACTTTGCCGAGCGCGCCGAGGGCGGCGTCGGGCTGATCGTGACCGGAGGCATTCCGCCGAACATCGAGGGCTGGCTCTCACCTTTTGGCAGCAAGCTCTCCACACGTCGTGAAGCGCGCAAGCACGAAGTCGTCACGAAAGCCGTGCACGATGCCGATGGCAAAATCTGCCTGCAGATACTCCACGCCGGGCGGTACGGCTATCACCCCTTGGCAGTAGCGCCTTCCAGTATCAAGTCGCCGATTTCGCCGTTCAAACCCTGGCGATTGAGCAAGCGCGGCATCGAGCGCACCATCCGGGCTTTCGCGCGCAGCGCAGCGCTGGCGCAGGATGCCGGCTACGATGGCGTGGAAGTGATGGGCTCGGAAGGGTATCTGATCAACGAATTTATCGTTTCCAAAACCAATAAGCGCACCGACGAGTGGGGCGGCAGTTTTGAAAATAGAATCCGCTTTCCGGTGGAAATTGTGCGGCGCATTCGAGAAAAGGTCGGTCCGAATTTCATCATCATTTATCGCCTCTCCATGCTCGACCTGGTCGATGACGGCAGCACCTGGGCGGAAGTGGAGCAACTGGCAAAGGAAATCGAAAAAGCTGGCGCGACCATCATCAACACCGGCATCGGCTGGCACGAGGCGCGCGTTCCGACCATTGCCACGATGGTGCCGCGGGGCGGCTTTGCCTGGGTGACAAAACGCCTGATGGGCAAGGTGAACATCCCACTCATCACCACGAACCGCATCAACACGCCCGAAGTTGGCGAAAAAATCCTGGCGGATGGCTGCGCGGATATGATCTCGATGGCCCGTCCCTTCCTGGCGGATAGCTTCTTTGTGCAAAAGGCAATGGAAAACCGGGCGGACGAGATTAACACCTGCATCGGCTGCAATCAGGCTTGTCTCGATCATATTTTCAAGCAAAAAACGGCAAGTTGTCTGGTGAACCCGCGCGCTTGTCGCGAAACGGAAATCCACATCAAACCAACAGCGAAGCGCAAGAAAGTTGCCGTGGTGGGCGCTGGTCCGGCGGGTCTGGCATTTGCAACTACGGCGGCCGAACGCGGGCACGAGGTGCATTTGTACGAAGCGGATAGCGAAATCGGCGGACAATTCAACATGGCGAAGCGCATTCCCGGCAAGGAGGAATTTTACGAAACGCTGCGTTATTACCGCAAAATGATCGAAAAACACGGCGTGCATTTGCATTTGCGTACGAAAGCAGATACCGGACTTTTAAAAGATTTTGACGAAGTGGCCCTGGCAACTGGCGTGCTGCCGCGACAGATCCAACTGGAAGGCATCGACCATCCCAAAGTGCTCGGCTACATTGACGTGCTGAAGCACAACAAGCCCGTAGGCAATTCAGTCGCGCTGATCGGGGCGGGTGGCATCGGCTTTGATGTGGCGGAGTTTCTCACGCAGGAAGGTGAGTCGCCGAGCGTAAATGTGGAGGCATTCATGGCAGAGTGGGGCGTGGACATGGCTTACGAGCGCCGGGGCGCAGTGGCGAAGCCCAAGCCCGAAGCGCCCGCGCGACAGGTGTATTTGCTGCAGCGCTCGCAGGGCAAAGTCGGCGCTGGTTTGGGCAAAACGACCGGCTGGATTCACCGGGCAAGTTTGAAAATGAAAAACGTGAAAATGCTCGGCGAAGTGCAGTATCAGCGCATCGATGATGATGGCTTGCACATTTTGGTAAAAGGCGAGCCGCAGGTTTTGAAAGTCGATAACATCGTGATCTGCGCCGGGCAGGAGCCACTGCGCGAACTGTACGAGCCTTTGCAGGCACTGGGCATTCCGGTGCACCTGATTGGCGGCGCGGACGAAGCGCGTGAACTGGATGCCAAACGCGCCATTGAGCAGGCAACCAGCGTCGCGATTGGGGTTTAGATAGTTGAAATAAGGGCGTATTGGAGTCGGCAAAATAATGATGACCATGCAAATTCTCTACGTGTACACTTGACAATCTTACTTTTTTTTCACTATATTGCCATCTCTTCTTCTGAAAGAGAAGTAGTTGTGAACATCATACCCCGGTTTTGAAAGAACTAAACCCGAACAACACTTCGATTACAAACATACGATCAGGCATCTTAGAGTAGATTTGCTGTTTCGTGGAAATTTTCTGAAAACCCCGAATCACAAGCAGCAAATCGAAATGTTAAAAAATATTTTCAGTTTGAACATCCGCCGTCAGGTATCTAAATACCCGAATGTAGTCAAGTTGATAGACAGAATTAAATTATAAATGAATAGACAGGATTTATGCCAAAGGCACGGCTACGCTGCGGGATTTTCAGGATTCAGGATACCGTAAATCTTTGATTTACGACATCTTGTCAATCTTGTTAATCCTGTCAAATAGAAAAATAGATTTGTCCACCTACTTAAGTAATGGGACAGAATCAAATTATAAATGAATAGGCAGGCTGTCAAATAAAAAAATCCCGAAGGCTCCGTAGGAATGCCTCACGGCAGATAGCAATGCCATAAATTTGTTCATCTACTTATTTTTGCACAAAAATTCACAAGCTATTGATTATCAAAAATATAAAAAACCAACCCCAATTAACAATTAACAAATAACAAACCCCCAAA
>CAZFBU010000004.1:37997-60109 GCA_964517175.1 uncultured Saprospiraceae bacterium | reverse complement strand
GATATTCTGATCCATCTGGGCGAAGACCGGCAGCAATATTTCAACGCCATAGCGCCGCCCATCATTCAAACCAGCAATTTTGCGTTCGACAACCTCGACGATTTTCGGCAGGCGTTTACCAATGAACTGGAGCATCACATTTATACCCGGGGCAATAACCCGACGGTGCAGATGCTGCGCCAAAAGCTGACGGCCCTGGAAGGCGCAGAAGATGCGCTGGTGCTGAGCAGCGGCAGTGCGGCGGTAGCGAATGCGGTGATCGCGAATGTGAGCGCGGGCGATCACATTGTGTGTGTGGAGGCGCCTTACTCCTGGACGAAAGTGCTAATGACGAAATTTTTGCCGCGATTTGGCGTGGCGTGCACGTTTGTGGATGGGCGCGAAGTGGCGAATATTGAGGCGGCTTTGCAGCCGAATACGAAGTTGTTGTATCTGGAAAGTCCGAATTCGCTGACTTACGAAATGCAGGATTTGCGGGCTTGCGCCGAACTGGCGAAGTCGCGGAGCATCGTGACTTGCATTGACAACAGCTACTGCTCGCCGATCTATCAAAACCCAATCGCGCACGGCATTGACATTGTGATTCACTCCGGTACGAAGTACCTGAACGGACACAGCGATGTGGTGGTGGGCGTAATTTGCAGCAGCAAGGCGATGATCAAAAAGATTTTCGATACGGAATTTATGACGCTGGGCGGTATCATCTCGGCGCATGAAGCGGGGCTGGTGCTGCGGGGCTTGCGCACACTGGATTTGCGGGTGCGGCGCAGCCACGAAAGCACGGTGAAGATTACGCAATATCTGGAGGCGCATCCGAAAATCGAGCAGGTGTTGTACCCGTGGTTGCCGTCGTTTCCGCAGTACGAGCTGGGGCAGCGGCAGATGCAGGGCGCGGGCGGCTTGTTTTCGGTGCACCTGAAAGCGGATTCGCTGGCAAAAGCGGAGGCGTTTTTTCATCGGCTGCGGCGCTTTTTACTAGCCGTTTCCTGGGGTGGTTACGAGTCGCTGGTATTGCCGTCGGCGGCGTTTTACAATATTCCCGGGCGGGAGGATTCGCCGGTCCCGTGGACGCTGGTGCGGTTTTACGTGGGGCTGGAAAATCCGGACTGGCTGATTGAGGATTTGGAGCAGGCGTTGGAGGTGGTTTAAAGTTGAAGGGTTGAAAAGTTGAAGGGTTGAAAAGCTGAAGGGTTGAATCGGTCAGAGATTTACAAAATCTTTGAGATTTCGCAAATCCTGACTGTTACACCGTCTATCAAAATCGCTTTACCGATTCAATGATGTACAGCGGGCGTTGTTTTATTTCGCTATAAATATTCGATAGGTAAATAGACATAATATAGAGATTCAAAAAAGTAAGTGCGAAGAAGATGGATATGAGTATGACCAGGAACGTCCAGCCGGGTACGGGTTCGCCGACATTTCCGAAGAGGTCGATGCCGGTAAACTTTACCTTCAGTGCGTTCGCAATGATGCCGAGCAGGAAAACAAAAGCAAAAATAAAAATCCAGAGCAACATAGAGCGCAGAAAGGTTGTAAAAGAGCTGATCGCAACGAGGGAGGTGCGAAAACGCTCAGCGAATCGCTCTCCGGTCATGCTTTCATCGGCGGTTACTTCGATGTAGGAGGTGCGATATCCTACGATGGAGTAGATGGCTTTCATGTAGCGCAGGTTCTCGCGCAGGCGCAGGAGCGAGTTGAGGGCACGGCGGGATATGATGCGGGTATTCAGCGCATTTTCATCGACCTTTAAGCTGGAATAGCGCCGCAGGATGAGGTAAAAAAAACGGTGCAGTAGCCGGAAGCGGAGTGGGATTTTTCGGGTGTGTGCGCGCAGATAAACAATGTCGTAGCCTTGTTGCGTTTGTTTAAAAAGATCAAGAATTAACGCAGGTTGTTCATAAAATGCAATATCCAGTAAGACATTATAATCGCCGTTGGCGCGGTCGAGCCCTGCAACAAAGGCGTGATTGCGGTTGGTTGGTGCAGAAAGATTGAGCAGGTAAATGTTGTGTTTCAGTTCGGCAGGCAGTGGCTGAATATATGCTGCAAAATCGGCATCAGTATGATTGTTGACCAGTATAATTTCATAATCTGCGAAATTATCCTTGAGGACGGGGTACATCTTCGTCAGCAAATCAGGAAGCAGCCTGGCTTCAAAAGGGGCATTAATGACCGTAACGACCGACAGGAAACTATTGAACATGCTCGAATTTTTAAAAAATTTCGGAAAATTTAGCCCGAAAATGTGACTTCTCGCACTTTTTAACATCCAAATAAAAAAAACTCTCGTAAAACTTTGTATTTGTAGGTGTTTTGTTAATAAATTGCATATGGTTACAAATGTTACATAAACCGCAGAAACAGAAGAGATTTTGCAAATTTGCTGATTAGGTGAATCACGGGCAAAAGTTCTAAAAACCCGGAAAACAAACATTAAAAGAGCAGACAGCAGGTTGTTATGCCAAGAGAATTTCCATTTTATCAGCAGTTAGACGCCATGGATTGTGGCGCTACCTGTCTCCGAATGATTGCCCGCCATCATGGCCGGTACTACTCGCTGGAACAATTGCGCGAGTTGACCTACATGGGCAAGCAGGGCGTGACGTTGCTTGGCATTAGCGATGCGGCCGAACGCATCGGGCTTCAGTCGCTTGCAGTAAAAACAACCTTTGACCGCCTCATTCGCGATGTGCCGCTGCCGTGCATTGCGCACTGGAATGAAGATCATTTTGTCGTTATTTATCGGGTGAGTAGAAAACATGTCTGGATTGCCGATCCGGCACTGGGAAAATTCAAACTCACCAAAGAAGAGTTTCTGGAAAACTGGGCGAGCGACAGGGAAGAAGAGGAAGAAGTGGGCGTTTTGCTCTTGCTGGAGCCGATGGCGGAGTTTGATGTGCGGGATGGCGAGCAGGTCAACAAGGCGGGCTTTCGATACGTCATTTACTATTTCAAAAAATACCGCAGCCTGATCGCACAATTGCTGCTGGGGCTGATCGTTGGTAGTATTTTGCAGGTGGTTTTTCCATTCCTGCTAAAGGCAATCGTAGATGTCGGAATCAGCACCATTGATGCGGGCTTCATCGTGCTCATACTGATCGCACAGGTGATTCTGTTTGCCACGCAGGTAGCCGTAGAGCACTTCCGAAGCTGGATTTTGCTGCACGTTGGCGAACGGGTGAACATCAGTCTGGTTTCGGATTTTCTTATCAAATTGACAAAGCTGCCGCTGCGCTTCTTTGATACGCGCATGGCGGGCGATCTGATGCAACGGATCACCGACCACGAGCGGGTACAGCGCTTTTTTTCCTCCACGACGCTGTTGTCCATTTTTTCTTTATTCAATTTTATTGCCTTTTCGGTCATTCTTATCTACTGGAATCCAACCGTTTTTCTGATATTTCTGCTGGGAACCATTCTGAATATAGCCTGGGTGCTGTTTTTTATGCGTCGCCGTCGCGACCTGGACTACAAGCGCTTTGATCAGTCTTCCGAAAATCAGAGCGCTCTGATGGAACTGATTGGCGGTATGCAGGAAATCAAACTGCACAATGCCGAAAAGCAAAAACGCTGGGCGTGGGAACGCGTACAGGCCAAGCTGTTCCGGACGGGGCTGAGCGCTATGCGCATTGAACAAACCCAGCGCTCCGGTGCAATTTTTATCAACGAATCCAAAAACTTCCTTATCATTTTCATCGTTGCCAATGCAGTGCTGTCTGGCAGCATGACTTTGGGCATGTTCGTAGCGGTCATGTACATCATCGGTCAGTTGAATGCGCCCCTGAACCAACTGGTAGAGTTCGTACGCTCCTTGCAGGAAGCGCGCATCAGCCTGGAACGGATGAATGAAATTCATTCCAAACCGGATGAAGAAAACACAGCAGAAAAAATTACCTTATTGCCGGAATATGGTGATCTGGTGATGGAGAATGTCTCCTTTCAATATGACGGACCGCATTCGCCGGTTGTATTGCGAAGTATTAACCTCTATATCCCCCGTGGCAAAACAACCGCCATTGTTGGCAGCAGTGGTAGCGGTAAAACAACCGTTCTGAAACTTTTACTCAGCTTTTATCAGCCAACGGAGGGTGCGATTAAGGTGGGCGATGTGGGTTTGTCCAACATTCAAACCCGCCTGTGGCGTGGGCGCTGCGGGGTAGTCATGCAGGATGGCTACATTTTCAATGATACCATTGCACACAATATTGCGCTGGGCGATGAGATTATCGACAAGAAAAAATTGCTCAAGGCAGTAAAAATTGCCAATATTCAGAATTTTATTGAAACCCTGCCACTTGGGTATAATACGCGCATCGGGCACGACGGCGTGGGGCTGAGCCAGGGACAAAAACAACGGCTGTTGATCGCGCGGGCAGTTTACAAAAATCCCGAGTATATTTTCTTTGATGAGGCTACCACCGCCCTGGATGCTTATAATGAAATGCTCATTATGGAAAACCTTGAGGAGTTTTTTCGCCAGCGAACGGTCGTGATCGTGGCGCATCGGTTGAGTACAGTCGTCAATGCGGACAATATCGTGGTACTGGAAGGAGGCGAAATCGTAGAACAAGGTACGCATGATGAATTGACCTATTTGCGTGGTGCATATTTTCAATTGATTCGCAACCAGTTAGAATTAGGAGCTTAAAATGGCTTACAACGAGGAAATAGAAATACGGAGTGAGGAGGTGCAGGAAATACTCGGTACGCCTCCAAAGTGGATTGTGCGCAATGGCTCGACCATTGCGTTCTTGGCGGTCGCTGTGCTGATTTGGGTTGCCTTTTGGCTGAAATACCCCGATGTTGTCAGTGGGAAGATTGTCGTAACTTCTACAGAGCCGCCCCATAAGGTTTATTCGGAAACAACCGGCTACATTGCCCGGGTATTGGTGCGGAATGAGCAGGTAGTTGATAGCGGAGCAGCATTGCTGGCGCTGCGCAGCACTGCCAATATCGACGATGTACTTACCTTTGAAACCGCGCTCGATCAGGTGCAAAGCCCTACGGATGAGATGCTGCTGGCTTTTGAGCCGCCAACGAATCTCCTGCTGGGCGAAATTCAAAATAATCTTTATGATTTTCTTGAAAAACAGGAAGAATACCGCAGCGCCGTTTCCTCCAATCGGTCGAGCAACGTAAATGAGAGAAGCATTAATCGGAAAATAGAAAGACTGGAACGGGAAATCAGCGATAACAATCGCGAAAAGCAGCGCATTCAAGACCAACTGGAAGTGATGAACGATCGCCTTTCGCGGGCACAGCAGCAGTATCAGGAAAGGCGCATATCGCTGCGGCAACTGCGTGAAACACAAGACGTTTACCGAAACCTGGAGCGTGCCCGTCAGGGGCTGGAATCTGATAACAAAAGCAAGCAGTTTGAAATTCAATTGCTGCGCGACGAACTGCGGGGCGCTCGCCGGGCTTCTCAGGCAGAGGGTGGCGATACCGCCAATGCCTTGCAGGCGAGTTTCCTGGATTTGCAGAATGCAGTTGCGGAATGGCGCAAAAGAAATGTGGTTACAGCTCCGGTGAAGGGGATCGTTGCTTTCACCAACAAAAATGTTGATCTGGCAGAGCAGCAATTTATTCTCAAGGATATAGAACTCATGTCCGTTGTACCAACGGAAGAGACGAAGACGATGGGCTTGATGTCATTGGATTTGGATGGCTCCGGTAAAGTGAAGCCCGAACAAAAAGTCATTGTAAAACTGAAGAGTTATCCTTTTTACGAATACGGCGCGATAGAGGGAATTGTAGAATGGAAAGGCAGGGTTCCTTCGGATGATGGAACCATACCGGTAGAGATTTCTTTTTCGGATACGCTGATAACCACCCGCAACAAAATCATCGAGCCTGCTCAGATAATGACCGGCGAGGCGGACATTATTATTGCCGATGAGCGGTTAATTGAGAAAATATTTGAAATATTTCGGCGAGGCGTGGCAAAGTAAATAACTCATCCGATGACTTCCCGCCACCAGATGAGCCTTCCTCTGTTTTACAAGTGAATTACTTCATCGTAAGCTGCTGCTGCTGCTTCCATGATCGCTTCGCTCATCGTGGGGTGAGGGTGTACGGATTTGATAATTTCGTGACCGGTTGTCTCCAGCTTTCGCGCTACGACTACCTCTGCGATCATCTCCGTAACATTAACGCCGATGAAGTGCGCGCCAAGAAATTCACCGTATTTGGCATCAAAAATGACCTTCACAAACCCGGTGCTGGCACCCGCTGCCTTGGCTTTGCCCGAAGCAGTAAATGGAAACTTGCCTACCTTTATCTCGTAACCCGCTTCTTTTGCCGCTTGCTCCGTGTAACCAACGGATGCCACTTCCGGCACGCAGTACGTACAAGACGGGATATTCCCATAATTCATTGGTTCGGGTTTCAATCCTGCGATTTTTTCCACACAGATGATCCCCTCGGCACTGGCGACGTGCGCCAACGCCGGACCCGGCACCACATCGCCGATAGCATAAATGCCCGGAACGTTCGTTTTGTAGTATTCATCCACTTTGATGATGCCGCGGTCGGTTTCAATGCCTAGTTCTTCCAAGCCGATGCTTTCGGTATTAGGCGTTATGCCCGCTGCCGACAGTACGATATCGCACTTGATCTCTTCCGTTTTGCCGTCTTTGCGGTTTTTGACCGTTACTTTACAACCACGCCCGCTGGTATCCACTGATTCCACAGACGTATTTGCGAGAATATTGATGCCACTCTTTTTGTAAATTTTAGCCAATTCTTTGGAAATGTCCGCATCTTCGCGTGGTATAAGCCCTTGTTCCAGAAACTCGACGACGGTCACTTCCGTGCCAATGGAGTGGTAGAAATAGGCAAATTCCACGCCGATAGCGCCGGCGCCAACCACTACCATGGATTTGGGTTGTTTCTCCAACGACATCGCCTTGCGGTATTCGATGACTTTCTTGCCGTCGATTGGTACACTGGGCAGTTCCTTTGCCCGTCCGCCGGTAGCTACGATGATGTGCTCCGCCGTATATTCTTTTTTATTGCCATCGGCATCGGTCACTTCTACTTTCTTGCCGCGAATGAGCTTGCCCGTACCGTTGAGTACGTCAATTTTGTTCTTGCGAAACAGAAAGTTGATACCCTTGCTCATACCATCGGCTACGCCCCGGCTGCGATTGATCATGCCGGCAAAATCAACCGATGCCTTATCCACTTTGATGCCGTAGTCCTCGGCGTGCGTGATGTATTCATACACTTGCGCGCTTTTCAGCAGCGCCTTCGTCGGGATACATCCCCAGTTCAGACAGATACCCCCCAGGGATTCGCGCTCGACCACTGCCGTTTTCATTCCCAACTGGGAAGCGCGAATGGCAGCTACGTAGCCTCCCGGGCCGCTGCCTATTACGATCAAATCATAATTCATAGATGATGACGTTTTAAGGTGATTGATTTCCTACTCCTCCAACACCCACTGCACAATTCTGGTTGTTCTAAAACGGCGCAAATATAGCCAATTCAAAAGCAAAAAGGGGATTTTTAAAAACAAAAAACTCCGCTGCGATGATTCGCAGCAGAGCTTATCTAACTTACTGATACTAATAAATCTTTATAAAGCAGGCACTTTATGCAATGTTGTGTGGAAGGTCACGCTTCCGAATTCGTCTAATGTAATATAAATGGATACCCAAGTGATAAGGCATGTGAAGATTTGATAGCCGATATGTGTTTGTACCCTATTTTCATCTGTTTTTTATCGCTTTAGGCAGTTGTAAAGGTATGAATTATCATCGTACGGGGCAAAAATTTGGAGCAAAAATTCACTTCGCTTTTGTCTGAAAAAGGGTGTCAACTTTTTGTTTAATAAATTGTTAATCAGGTTTTTATGTATTGTTTTAAAATTTTTATATTGTCCTGCGATTTGGCTGGACGGACTGCAAACAGCGCATTTCGGCGGCAAATTTTTAAAAAGATAAATTTTTATGGTGTATCGGAAAGTATAAGCACAAGGGTGGCATCATCGGCGCTTCGGATACGATCGATGCGTACATAAAAGCCCTGTTGAATAGGAAAAGACTCCGCAAGTTTAATTTCGTTTTGGCGTTGTTCAATTTCATCTGCCCAGGTAGAAAGCGCCGCATAACGCGGACCAAGCCCCCCAAGCGATTTCAACAGCACTACTGCCTGCTCCAGCCAGAAAGACTGGTGGTCGGCTTCCTGCGGCACGCCCGATAGTTGAAACCGAAATTCCTGCCGGATATTGTCGCAGCCGCTTTGCAGCAGGGTAAGTTGCAGCCCACTGCGAAAGGTTACCTGCTCGGTTGCTTCGGTTTGGCCGCCTGTAAAACGGTGCATAGCCACGCCGGGCTGGTCAGCAGCGAAAAGTGCTTCGGGCGCGCCATATCGGCAGCGCTGCTTGTCGGCGGCCGAGTCGGAGCGCTGGCAGGCAAGTGTTAAGATTGTGGTAAAAATAAACGCGGCGATTTTAAAACACATTGTCTATCAATATTTTATGGAAGAATCGGAAAATGAAGTTTAAACAAAATGCAGGTAAAATCCGTTAGCCTTCAAATTTAAAATCAAAAAACTACAAAACTTATTGTATGGTTTCATCAAAATATGCTTCCAATGGCAACGGCGCGGTAAAATTGCTGAACGGTACGCACCGTCGCTGGCAAGAGCCGGACTACGAAACGCCATTGAAGCCTGATGCTTTTGCAATGCCGGACGAGTCGAAAATGGCACTCATCGAAGAGCACTTTCACGAAATTATGGATATTCTGGGGCTGGATTTGAACGACGACTCCCTGCGCGGCACGCCGGGGCGCGTGGCAAAAATGTTTGTCAAGGAAATTTTCAGCGGTTTAAATCCTGAAAACAAACCCAATATTTCACTTTTTGAAAATAAGTACCAGTACCGTCAGATGCTGGTGGAAAGAAATATCACGGTGAAATCATTCTGTGAACACCACTTTCTGCCGATCACCGGTGTGGCGCACATTGCTTACGTTTCTACCGGCAAGGTAATTGGTTTGTCCAAGCTCAATCGCATCGTCGAATTTTACGCGCGCCGCCCGCAGGTGCAGGAACGCCTCACCATGCAAATCGCCAATGAACTGAAAGAAGTGCTGGAGACGGAGGATGTGGCTGTTTATATCGATGCCGATCACATGTGCGTGAAAATGCGCGGCGTGGAGCACGATCACAGCTCGACGATCACCACGGATTACAGCGGTCGGTTTTTGAATGAAAATACGAGAGCAGAATTCCTGCAATTGATTAAATGAACCAAAAAATAGTGCATTAGTAATATGGAAATGCTGGCAAAAAAGAAAGTATTGATAGTGGGCGCAACGGGCGGAATTGGCTCGGAAGCGGCCAAATTGCTGATAAATAGTCAGGCAAATGTATTTGCGACCGGGCGGGATCGCTCCAAACTGGGCGCGGTCGCTGCCGAATTGGAAATACCTGATAACCAGGTGTTTGAAATGGATGTCACGCAGCCCGAACAAGTGGAAAAGGTCGCAAAAGCTATCCACGATAAAGTCGGACAACTGGACATTTTGATCAACGCGGCGGGCATCGGCATCATCCGCCCGCTGGAGTCGATGAGTTATGAAGATTTTAGCAAAGTGATCGACATCAACCTGAAGGGCACCTTCAACCTGCTGAAGAATTTTCTGCCGCCAATGAAAGAAGCAAAAAAAGGGCTGGTCATCAACCTGCCGGGCGTACTCGGCAAAACGCCCATGGCGGGCGCCAGCGCTTATGCTGCCTCGAAATATGGCGTGGATGGTCTGACCAAATCCGTGCGCGAAGAACTCAAGCGTACCGATGTGCGCATCACCAATCTTTATCTGGGCGGCACGGATACGCCTTTCTGGGATGACATTGACATGCGCGTCAATCGCGATAAGTTTGTCACCGCCCGCGAAGCCGGTCGCGCCATCTGGTTCCTCTGCCAGCAGCCATCCTCCGGCGTCGTTTCGGAAATGGTGGTGCAGCCGTTCAATCATCAGGCGATATAGTACTCGTACTGCTCAGCCATCGGGCTATATTATTCTTGTCAGATGGCTGATTTTCAATACAACATAACGGCATTCAGGGTGTGTATAAAGCGCTCTTCCAGTTCCGACAGCATGAAATCGGTCAATTGTTGCCTGCCCAGTTCCCGATTGATACCATATACATCATCGGTGATGGTGGGCGGTTTGTAAACCCGGCGCAATTTTCCGGTGCTGTAAAAATCCAGGCGATGGATGCCCGCAGGCGTGGCGAATACATCGTTATTCACATAAACGGCGTACAATTCGTTGAAGTCATCCGACAACTGCCAGCGCTGTACGCCGCCTTCTTCCGAGAGGAATAAATGGGCATTTTCCCCGAAAATGGTGAATTCTATACCATAGAGCCGGTCACCCAGCTTTGGCGGTTGGTGCAGCCAGTTGGCATTTTCTTCCGGTTCGCAGGTCTGCTTGATGTATTCGGCGCGAAGCCCCCGGTACATTTCCGGTTCGCCCTCTTCATTGATGCCTTCCCGCTCGATTTCCTGATTGTAAAAAGACTCCCGAAACCAGACGCTTTGCGCGGTGATCGTCCACTTTTTTATTTTGAAAATGTCGAGATAAAAACGGACGATGGGTTCGAGTTTTGTACCATAAACCGCAAAGAAACAGATGCTGCTCTTGGGAAAAAGGGCGCTGTGAGCGTGGTGTTTTAGCGACTCGAATTCCTTTTCCCAGGCTTCCACTTTTTTGAAAAATTCCTGGCGGTACGTTGCAAATCCGAGGCTGCTAAGGCTCAGTTCCTGTTCGGATGCTTCAATGGTTTCCGTCAGCGCTCGCACCTTTTCCCGGATACCCAGCAAATCGTTGTAGCGGTGTACCTGAGTGCCGTTCTTCCAAAAATCTTTGCGCTTGCGTGCTTTTTCCAACTCCTCTAATTCATTCATAAGCTGGTGATAAGCATTGCCATCGCGCAGGCGGTAGATGGTGCGGCGTAGCTTGCTGGCGTGATCGGACTGGTTGATTTTTTCCAGCTCTTCCAGCAGGAGGTCGAGCCCCAGCGGGTCGTCTTCTACCTCCAGGTGCAACCTATCGTTGCGGGTCGTTATAGTTACCGACAATTGATCTTCCGGATCGTAGGAATTGAGCGCGCGGGCCAGCGGCGTTACCAGTTCCTGCCGGATGTACCGCTGCAAATAGCGGGCGCCATAGCGATCGTGGTAGCCATGCCTGCCGAGGAGGTCCAGCGCTTCGTCCGAGATGTTCAAATCCATTTTCCGATAGCGGATACCTTCGCGTTGGCGAAGCAGGTTAATTTCCCGTTCTACGACAAAGCGAATCGTGAATTGATCCAGCGGCTCAAAAGGGATAACCTGGTCGATCCGATTAAACAACTCCGGTCGGAAATGCTGCTCCACGGCATTCATAAAATGATCGGTTACTTCCCGGGCTTCCACTTTGCTGTTCCAGCCAATTCGGTTGTTTTGCATCGAACCGGCGCCAATATTAGAAGTCATAATGATAATGGTGCTGCAAAAGTTGACCAGCTTGCCCTGATGGTCCGTGAGGCGACCTTCGCCTAAAATTTGCAGGAGCAAATCGTAAAAACTCAGGTGTGCCTTTTCAATTTCATCGAAGAGCAAAACGCAGAATGGCTCCCGCCGCACCGCCGCCGTGAGCAGCCCGTCCGAGAAATAATCGCTACCGGTCAATCGCATGACGGATACGGGATCAGAATACTCGCTCATGTCGAAGCGAATCATGCGCTGGCGGCTACCAAACATAAACTGCGCGAGCACTTTGGCCAACTCGGTTTTGCCTACGCCGGTGGGGCCGACAAAGAGGAAGGAGGCTATGGGTTTGCCGGTGCGGGTCAGTGCGGTTTTTACCGAAGCCAGCACATCCACGATGCGATCTACCGCACGGCCCTGGCCATAAATACTGGCGTGAAAGCTTGCCCGCACTTTGGTCGTATCCATCTGCATGGCCGGATCGACCATAAAAATCGGCATGCCGGTTTCTTCGCAAAAATGTTCGATCACTTCCGAGCGACTAACCGCTGTTCGATCACCTTCGGTTACTTTTTTATTCAGCAGCATACTCTCCAGAAATCGAATGGGGCGACCGGGCATCCCGGCGTAAGGCACAAAGCGCCGGTGCAGGCGAATGACTTCCTGAATGGCATCGGTGCTGATATGCACCCGCCGACCAGCGGCAATATCATTTACTTTTTTCTGGATAATATCTTCCAGGTTTTTGGTTGGTTCCTGGATTCGGAGCACCTGAAAAAAGGATAAAAAATTGGAACTGCGCAATTCGATGCGGGCGAGTTCTTCTTCCGTGCATTCAGAAATGATGACGACTTCGCCGCGACTGATGTAGTTGCGCAGGAAATCCGCCAGGCTGACGTCGCTGCCGGAATATTGCCCCACTTCAAAAAGTTCCATCAGATTGCGAATGAACAGAAGGTGGTCGCTGCCGGTCAGTTCTTTACAAAACAGCGCCATGTTATTTTCCCAGGCACCGGTGTCGGCAGTGAGTTCTTTGATGAGTTTGGAAGCGGTTGTTTCCCAGATACTGCCTTTAAATTTGAGTTCATCCTGCCGCCGCACGGCTTCCCACACGATCGCGGTTTTG
Source organism: uncultured Saprospiraceae bacterium (assembly GCA_964517175.1). Lineage (GTDB taxonomy): Bacteria > Bacteroidota > Bacteroidia > Chitinophagales > Saprospiraceae > JADJNW01. The sequence continues at coordinate 47,495 of CAZFBU010000004.1, read as the reverse complement.
CCCACGCCCGATGGGCCAACCAGGATGACATTTTGGTTGAAGCGATTTTTAAGCGCCTTGGCGAGTTGAGCAAGATTTTCTTCCACGCCGTAGGCAATCGGTCGTTGAAAATGAAGTTTCTGTGCTGCCTGCGACAGCATTTTTTGGGTGTCTTCTTCTTCCGCCGTTTCTACTTCTGCCGGGGTGAGTGCGCGCAGTTGCATATCGGTGTGCAACAACTCTACTGATTCGTACCAAATTGTAGATATCACCTGCTGCAGGGCGTTGAGCCGCTTCTGGCGGGTAAATTCTATGCGGATAGCTTCGCGCAGATAGCCTTCTATATCCTCTGGTGCCTGCGCGAATGCTTCGATGCCGATGGCGGGAACGATACCGTGCACGCCGTTTTTGCCGATGGTGAAGAAGTAGTCAAAAGTCAGAGAGAAAGCCGGATAACTATAACCGTTTTTTGCTTTCGGAAAATCAATCTGGAAACTGCCTTGCTCAAATTCGCCTTGCAGGTATTCATTCAGCAACGGACGGTTTTTTCCTTTGTTGAGCAACTGCCGCTGAATGATTTCCGCGTATTTTCCAGCTACAATTTCAAAGCTTTGGTCGATGCGGATAGCGTCCTTATCCGTCAACGGAGAAAGCAGGGGTATGCCCGATTGGAATCGAAGCAAAAAGGCCTGAAAAGGAATGTTAATCGCGTGCGCCATCAATCCTGTTGAAAAATGAATTTGCTAAATCTCTCAGATTTAGTAAATTTTTGATTATCAATTCTTTAAAAATTATACAAAATCTTGTTTCGGACAACGCTGTCTTTTTACAAAGATAGTTTGACGCTCAGCGTTGTGCAATAGCCGATAAATGTAGGAAAAAAATGATAAATGTTGAGCTTTAAACGATGATGATTCCTTCCCGCGGATTGCCAAAAGCGAGATGTTGTGCTTTCCAAAAGCGGTAGCCGCTTAGAAATGCCAGCAGCGCATCTACCTGATGCCAGGATGTAACAGACTCATTTTGAATAGAGTAGGGGAGTATGGTGAAAATAGTTTCCACCGCAGTTGGGATGTATGCCATTTGTTTTTTGTACTGGCTCCGGTCAAGTTGTAAGACGTCGGCCAACTGACTGGGATAAACTTCGATTACGTCCGTTCCAAGTTTTGCCAATTCTGCTCGCAGCCGCATGGCGCGCGCCGTCAGCCCGCCCAGAAACATGGGCGACATGGCCTGCACTTTCCGGTCGCACTCCCGATAGAAAAAATCGTCGTAATGGTTTTCGTCTTTGTAAACACCAGGTAAGGAAAGGGGAGCGTCCAGGAAAATGCGCCGGGGCCGCCGGGCATTTGCCCATTCGAGGATAAACTGGTCGGCATCCTGTTTTTTTGCACTTTGTACCAGTTCGATCCGCGCCTGCTCGTTGGCGAAGGCGATAGCGGTTGTGCCCGCGAGTTTGCTGCCGTAATCAATGCCTGCAAATGTCATAGGTTCGGATATTAGTCCAATTTCAATTGATAATAACGTATTGAACAATACTTTGAATGTTAATTTTCAGGCATTTTCTGACTTCTGACTTCCAAATTGGTATTAGTGCCCGATGATGTTGCTGAAATGTTGCCCGAGGGCTGCTGCTACATCTTCCATTGATTCTTTTACTTCGTAAATGACGCTCGCCTGCCGGTAGAAAGGTTCACGTTCAGCAAGTTTTTGCCCAATAAACCGGCGGAGTTCCTGTTCATTCATTCCCCGAAGCAGCGGTCGGTTTGCTTTATCGGCTTGCAACCTTTGGAACAAAATATCCGAGGGCACTTGCAGATAAATCGTAACGCCGTTGTCATTCATCCATTCGATGTTATCAAAAAAACAGGGCGTGCCGCCGCCACAGGCGACAACGGCAGCTGGGAATTGCGCCATTTCGAGTAGCGCCCGGCGTTCCATTTGCCGAAAGGCAGCCTCTCCTTCTGCATCGAACAATTGCCGAATGGTGCGCTGTTCCCGGGCTTCGATCCAATCATCGAGATCGATAAATGGAAGGTGCACTTCCTGCGCCAGTTTTTTGCCAACGTGGCTCTTGCCGCTACCCATGAAACCAATCAGGAAAATGCGCATATTTATTTTGTGCTGTTTGGGAGGCAACAATCCCTTGTGTATTTTGGTTTTTTATTCCAGAGGAATAACCTACTTTTACCACGAAAATGCTAAAAAATGATGAGAAACGGGTTGATTTTCGGACTGATACTGACGGTGATGGCGTGCCAGAATAACCGCCCGGCGGATGAAAATGCGCTGCAGGAGGTTCCGCTGGAGCGAGGAAAAGTTGCGGAGATTATTCGCAATCCGGCTACGGCAAACGAACCGACCGATACGGTCAATGTAGCAAAAATAGTCTTTGAGGAAGCGCAATATGACTATGGTAAAGTGGATGCAGGCGCATTGGTGGAGCACACATTTGTATTTACCAATACAGGCAAAGTACCGTTGGTCATCAGCGATGCCCGCTCTACCTGCGGCTGTACCGTACCCGAATATCCGAAAGAACCGGTTGCGCCGGGGCAGCAAGGCGAAATTCACGTGCGTTTTAATACGAAAGGTAAATTTGACCGGCAAATAAAACCGGTTACGATTACGGCGAATACCTATCCTTCCGAAACGAAGGTGTATCTCGTTGGTTATGTGGTGAAGGACGAGGAAGCCAATCCATAAATCGTTTTTATGTTGCTTTTTGCTGCTCGAAATACAAGTAAGTAGGTGGACGGGATTAAACTGTTCATGAATAGACAGCCTGCCTGCCGGCAGGCAGGCTGTCAAATAGAAAAATAAATTCGTCCATCTGCTTAGCTGATGATGAGTTTTTTATTGAAATATATTTCATTAAAAGTTAGTCGAAATACGATAATTTACAATCGAAAAACCTGAATTACACATGCAATTACAACACATTTTATTTTTGCAAGCCGGCGGTGCCGGCACGATGAACTTTCTGTTTTTGGGCGCCATGCTGCTTATTTTCTGGTTGTTTCTCATTCGCCCGCAGGCGAAACGGCAGCGCGAGCAGAAAAACTTTCAGGAAAACCTGGAAAGAGGCGATCAGGTGGTGACGTCGAGTGGCATTCTGGGAAAGATCACGAAAATGGAAGATGAAATTTTCACCCTGGAAGTCAGCAATAAAACGTACCTTAGAGTGACGCGAAACTCGATTTCCAAAGAAATGACAGAAGCTATTTATGCTGTCAAGAACAAAGACAATCAGCCGGATAATAAAGATAAGAAACAGGAGGATCAAGATTCTGCTGCGTGAAGATCGGGCTACACTGCTCGTTTGTATCGGCATAGCGCTTTTATTCTGGCTACTGGTCAAACTTTCCAAGACCTACACCCTCGAAAAGCCGGTCGTTTTTCGGTTTGAAATATCGGAGGATAAGGCTTTTGCCAGCGAACCGCCGCGCAATGCTACGGTGCGCCTGGAAGGCCGTGGCTGGGAGTTGATGTTTGATTACTTCGCCAATTCCGAGGCAGAACTGCAATACGATCTGGTTAACAATTACATCTCCAGCTTGTCGCAAAGCCAGTTGAGGAACGATATTGCCAACGAGCTTTCGTTCAATAATCTGAAAATCACGGAAACGGATTTCGGGGGCATTATTCTCACATTGGAGGATAGAGCGACCAGGCGCGTGCCCGTTGTTCTGCAAGATTCCATTACTTTTGCGTCGGGTTACCATCCCGTCAAGCCGGTGGTGCTGAAACCGGACAGCGTCACGGTTAGTGGTCCGATAACGGCTGTGAATAACATTACGGAGTGGGTTACCGATTCTCTGATTATTCTGGATGTGAATAAAAGCGCCAGTTATCCGGTAACACTGGCTGCGTCCCCGCCCGAAATCAGCCTGCGCCCCCAGCTTGTGGAAGCGGTGATCGAAGTAGAACAACTCACCGAAAAATCTTTTTTTGTGCCGCTGGTGGTGCGCAATGCCCCCGACAGCCTGCGCTACTTTCCCGAAACGGTGAAAGTGACCTGTACCGTTGGGTTGAGCGATTACAACAAAATAAGCGCGGAGGACTTCCGCCCGGAAATTGATTTATCCGCCGTATCGCTGAGCGAAGGGAAAAACACGGTTCCCATTCGCATCGTAAAACAGTCTGATTATGCCCTGAGTGTGCAGTTTACGCCCAAGTCGGCAGAATTTGTCATTTTTCGACTCAATGAGCCGCCAAAAGAATGATTTTTTGGTAATTTTTTTCAGGTTGGAGAAATTTCCCGGAAATTGCAAGACAAAAGCACCAATGAAAAAAGCCATGAAGAAGATAGTCCTGCTTGTGATGATGACCGGATTGCCGATGATAAGCATGCTGGCTCAGAAAATGGAACCTTTTTCCCTTGAAATCAGCAAGGGAGAAAAAATCGACGAAGAACGCATTGGGGTGCTGGTCAGCAAAACCTGGACACCTTTCCGGCAATATAAAGTAACCAATCGACAGGCAACGCTCCAGGGAGGGCAGTTCTTTGCCCTGAAGTTTTTTGCAGAGGGCGAACTGCGGGCTACTTCCGGCGGGCGCACCCTGAGCGGCACGTGGCAGCGGGAAGATAAAAAAAGCCTGCGCCTTGAGATCGCCGATCCGACCCGGAGCAGTGTAGCTTTGCGCAATTTCAGCGGTATTTATGCGATTTATGCCATTTCGGATGCACAATTAGTGCTCGTCAGAGATATAAGCGAAACCGAAAAAATTGTATATTACTGCAAGGGTAATATAACCAGATCCATTGAAGAGGCGGAATCAGCCGCATCGGAAGATAAAGCGAAGAAGAAAGCCATGCAGGCAAAAATGGAGCAGGAAATGCTGCTGGAGGAACTACAGGTGGAAATGCTGCTGCGGGGTGAGCGCTGGAAGCGAAAATACGAGGACTTTACGACCAACCAATTAAAGGATATGCGGCAACAATTGTGGAAATATGGGAAGTATGACAAAGTTCGGGCACTGCGAAGTGAGTTGAAAATGGAAGCTTCCGCAAATGATATTGCATTACCGGCTGACCTCGAAGCGATGAAATACGGTGAACTGAAAAAGTTGCAAAAGCAAATACAGGCACAATCCGCTAAAAAAGATAAAAATTGATCTCTCAGCGAAGCATACAGGAGGTGCTCGACACGGCTAAGGTCGAGGATGTTGTTGGTGATTTCGTCAATTTGAAGCGACGCGGCGCCAATCTACTCGGACTTTGTCCTTTTCACAATGAAAAAACACCTTCCTTTACCGTTTCGCCCACCAAAAACATTTACAAGTGCTTCGGCTGCGGCAAGGGCGGCAATGCCGTGCAGTTCCTCATGGAGCACGAAAGCTTCACGTTTCCGGAAGCCATTCGCCACCTGGCGGAGCGCTACGGTATCGAACTGGAAGAAACGCAAACTTCCGACGAAGCACGCGAGGAAAAGCAACTCGCAGACAGCCTATACATCATCAATGACTACGCCAGAGCATTTTACGAAGATCAACTTTTTAATACCGATCGCGGCAAGAGCGTAGGCTTGAGTTATTTCAAAAAGCGCGGTTTTAATGAGGCGACAATCCGGAAATTTGGCTTGGGCTTTGCGCCCGAAAAACGCGATGCCTTCACGCTCAAAGCCGTACACGACGGGCACAATATCGAGCTACTGCGCAAGCTCGGGTTGGTGTCGAAATACGACAATGATTTCTTTCGCGACCGGGTGATGTTCACCATTCACAACCTGTCGGGCAAGGTGATTGCTTTCGCGGGGCGCATTCTGCAAAAGGACGTCAAAGCGCCAAAGTACATCAACTCACCGGAAACCGAAATTTACAACAAAAGCAAGACGCTTTACGGCGCTTATTTTGCGAAAAAAGCCATCCGGCAGGAGGACGAGTGCATTCTCGTGGAAGGCTACACCGACGTGATCTCGCTGCATCAGGCAGGCATCGAGAACGTCGTGGCTTCTTCGGGTACATCGCTGACCGAGGGGCAAATCCAACTCATCAAGCGCTACACGCCCAACGTGAAAATCCTGTACGATGGCGACCCGGCGGGCATCAAGGCGGCACTGCGCGGGCTGGATATGGTGCTGGAGCAGGATTTGAATGTGAAAATTGTGCTGTTGCCCGAAGGCGAAGACCCGGATTCTTACCTTTCAAGTGTGGGTACTACGGCTTTCCAGACTTATCTGACCGAACAGGCGAAAGATTTTATTACTTTCAAAACGAATTTATTGCTGGAAGAAGCCGGCAACGATCCGGTGAAAAAGGCAGGCTTGGTGAAGGACGTCGTGGCTTCTATTGGCAAAATTCCCGATCCGGTGAAGCGTACCTTTTTTATTCAGGAATGCGCCAGAATGCTGGGTGTGGACGAGCAAATTCTTGTTGGTGAAGCCAACAAGGTCATCATGCAAACACTGAAAAGGCGGCAGCAGCAGCGGGAGATCAGCCGCCGACGAGAGTTAGCCGAGCCGGTCGAAGTGCGCGAAGATGGAGCCGGTGCGCCGATTCCTACGGCAAAGGTTGATGAACCAGAGCCGATGGGCGACGCCTTTCAGGAAAAGGACATCGTGCGCATTCTGATCACTGCCGGGAGTGAATTGTACGACGAAGCCAAAGAGATCAGCGTGGCGAAATACATTCTCGGCAACATCGAAGATGTTATCGAGGAATTCGACAACAAGCTCTATCAGAAAGTGGTAAAAACCGCACTGGACAGATTTCTGGCGCAGGAGCCGGTCTCGCAGCAGTTTTTCCTGCAACACGCCGATCCGGAAATTGCTAAACTGGCAATTGATATGCTGGCTTCGCCTTACGAATTCAGTGAAAACTGGGGCAAGCGCTGGGATATTTTTCTCAATCAAAAGGCCCCGGAAGAAAACTTCCTGAAAGACAGCTTGCAGGCGTTGCAGCGCTTCAAACTGCGCAAAATCATGCGCATGTGCGACAGAAACCTCCAGCGCATTGAAGAACTGACCAGAGCGGGAGACGCAGATCGCCTGGTCCTGCACCTCAAAGCGCAGCAGAGGCTCACCCAGATGCGCAACGACCTGGCGAACAAACTGGGAACCGTCGTATTGAAATAATTTTTACGACTTATCCCGTTCAAAATAAAGGTAGAAGTACACCGCCGCGCCAAAATCGGTGGCATCGGTAGAGACCAGCTGCCAGCCTTCGCTGGCCCGTTCGTCGAGCTTCGCCTGGATATCCGCAGCGGAAGATTTGATGATGTGCTCTTTGTCCAGCGTAAGCTTGGTGTAGTAGATGAGGGATTCGAGTTTGTATTCTTTCATGTCAATTGGGTTTTGAGAATCATGGTATTTTACCTAACTTTTTGATAAAACATCTTTTATTAAGTTACTCATTATGAGTTTTTTGTATTGCGAACAGCAAGTAGCCTCGAAGAGATGCTCCGAGGGAGTCATACTGACCTACGGCACGAAAAACACTGCAATAGTCAACTGGCAGCTTTCGGGCTACCGCTCAATAATACGAAGAAAATGCAAAAAACGCTCCGTCCGATTTCGAAAAAATGAACCGTCGCGGTGAGTAGCGCTGGATTTATCCGGCGATAGCGTTGGAAGGCGGTAGAAGTGGAGTGGCTTTAAACGCATCAACTTTTCCACCCTCTTCCCGCCATCGCTTCCCCGGCGATCCAGCCGCCCGTCCAGGCTGCCTGGAAGTTGAAACCGCCAGTGATGGCGTCGATATTTAACACTTCGCCGGCAAAATAAAGTCCTGGAAAGAGCTTGCTCTCGAAGGTTTTGAAATGGACTTCCCGGAGATCAACACCCCCAGCGGTGACGAACTCTTCCTTGAAGGTGCTTTTGCCATTCACTTGAAAATCAGCGCTGTAGAGCTGCCTGCCTAAAGTCTGCATTTCCTGTTTGTTCAGATCTGCCCAGCGCTTATCATCAGGGATACCGGCTGCATTCACCAGGCGCTGCCAGAGGCGACCCGGCAGGTCAAATTGGGCGTATTTGGCAACCAGTTTTTTTGCATTTTCTTCTTTCAGGTTGCGAATTTCTTCCTCCACAGAGTTTGCTTCCCGGTTGATCCAGTTCACGGTGATCGTAAATTGATATTTCAACTCTGCCAGCTCGCGCGCGCCCCAGGCGGAAAGCTTGAGGATTGCCGGTCCGCTCATGCCCCAGTGGGTAATAAGCAGCGCCCCGTTGGCTTCCAGCTTGCTGTTTTTGATTTGAATGTGGGCATTGGGTACGGAAATTCCGAATAAATCCTTAATGCGTTTATCCTTGATATTGAAGGTAAAAAGCGAAGGAACCGGTTCTACGATCGTGTGCCCTAACTTCGCCAGTTGCTGCCACATGCGCGGATTGCTGCCGCTGGCAATCATTAATTTGTCAGCTAATAAAACATTTTCCTCAGACGTAATTTTCCAACAATTTTTATTTTTATCAAAAACAAAATCATCCACTCGCTGCCCCGTAAGCACTTGCACACCTGCGCGCTTGGCACTCGACCAAAGGCAATCGATGATCGTCTGCGAATCATCCGTCACCGGGAACATGCGTCCGTCTTCTTCGATCTTGAGTTGTACGCCGCGTTTTTCAAACCAGTCCACTGTATCGCCACAAGCGAAGTGATGAAAAGGGCCAAGTAATTCGCGTTCGCCGCGCGGGTAGTGTCGCACCAGTTCCTGCGGCGTCCAGCAGGCGTGGGTCACGTTGCAGCGCCCGCCCCCGGAAATTTTTACTTTGCCAAGCACGGACTTGCCGCGTTCAAGCAGGACGACTTCGGCGTCGGGGTTTAATTCTGCGCTACGGATCGCCGCGAAAAACCCCGCTGCACCACCACCTACGACGACTGTTTTCAGGCGTTTATCGAGCATCTTAACTTATTCGGATTGCATTCAAAATAAGCACAAACTTACTGCGTTTAATGCGGAGATCAACAGAAAACGATCTATATTTAATGTCTGAATCCTTATTAAGATCAAAAACAATTCAAAATGAAAACTGCATTTAATCTTACAGTGATGCTTCTCTTTAGCATCGCTAGGACCCCAATGATGGCGCAACAACAAAGCCCCAACACGATTGTCGTGTACGGAAGCGCTGAAAAAGCGATTGAACCCGATGAGATTATTCTGACCCTGACGCTGCAGGAATACACCGACAACAGCACGGGCATGAAAAAACTCATCAATCAACTGGAAGCAGACCTGCTGCAGAGTGCAAAAAGCATTGGCGTTTCGGGAGGCGCAGTGCTCGTTGACAACATCAACGGCTATAGCAACTACGGCGGTTATGACGGTACAGCGGAATTTATGGTTTCTAAAAACTACCAGGTACGTCTGAACAGCATGGAAAAGCTGAATCAATTTATTGGTAAAGTGGGCGGACAAGGACTGATGAGCGCCAATATCACACAGTTTGGGCATTCCAAATCAGAAGAGATGCGCAACGAACTGAAAGCGATGGCGATCAAAAATGCCCGGCAGGAAGCAGAACTGCTGCTGACAGGCACCGGCAAAAAAGTGGGCGACTTGATCGGTATTGAAGTATT
>CAZFBU010000004.1:30832-37897 GCA_964517175.1 uncultured Saprospiraceae bacterium | reverse complement strand
CCTCGAATACGCGCTGCATCTCCGCGATCAGTTGCGAGCGGAGGCGATTGGCTTGAATGTATTCGACCGCCGGTATGAAGCGCGCTTCCCGGAAAGTATTTGGCCAGGCGTTTCTGCCCTGACGTACGAGCAGGTCATCCTCATTGCTGCGGGTCAACTCATCGAAGGCGGCTGCCGCTTCTGCGGTCAGGATAAAGCGGATATTTGGTACTTCCGGCAACTCAATCGGTACGAGTTCGTAGCCAAGTTCCTGCATTTTTGCTAAGGCGATGCTATCTTGCATTTTGAAGGGGTAATTCCGGTCAAAAGCGCTTTTCAGATAGCCGACTTTGAGCTTTTTCGTATCGAAATTGGCATTGTAATTGAAAGGGGCATCAATGACTGACAAATCCTTTTGATCCGAACCGCGAATGCCGTCAAACACAATCGCCGCATCCTCTACCGAACGGGTGATCGGGCCGATTTTATCCATGCTCCAGCTTAGCGCCATGGCACCGTACTTGCTTACGCGACCGAAGGTCGGGCGAAGCCCGGTAGTGCCGCAAACCGTCGAAGGTGAGACGATCGAACCCAGGGTTTCTGTGCCGATGGCAAACGGCAACAGACCCGCCGATACTGCTGAAGCCGAACCCGCCGAGGAGCCGCTTGAGCCGGTTTCAATATCCCAGGGATTGCGCGTCATGCCGCCGAACCATGTGTCGCCCATCGCGAGTGCGCCGAGGGTGAGTTTGGCACAAAGCACCGCGCCCGCCTCGTCGAGTTTTTTGATAACGGTTGCATCGTATTCAAAAGATTGATCTTTGTAAGGCATTGCGCCCCAGGTAGTTTTATAACCTTGCATGGTTAGCAAATCTTTTGCACCGTAGGGAATACCATGCAGCAGTCCGCGATAAATACCCTGCGCCAGCTCGGTGTCGGCGCGGCGGGCTTGTTGTAGCGCCAGGTCTTCCGTAAGGGTGACCACGCAGTGTAGCTTTGGATCGTATTTTTTCAATCGATCGATGAAAAATTGCGTCAATTCCACCGAAGTGATTTGGCGGGTGCGGATCAGTTCTGCCAGTTCGCGCACGGTGTAAAACGCCAGTTCGTCGCGATTTTTGGGCAAGGTGACTTTTCCGGGATGACTGAAAACGATTGGTTCTTGTTTTTGATCGATGACCATGCCCGGAGGCAGCGGACTGAACGTGAGTGCAGGGGAGAGGCTGTTCGGAATGTCCCGCTCGCGGTTCGCAACGTAATCACTACGAAATTCTTCCAATGAACTCACCAGTGAATCGATTTCCGATTCAGAAAGATCGAGTCCCATGATTTTAGCGGCGCTGCGTGCATCACTTGCCGTGATTTCCTCCGCCAGAAAATAGCGACCGGTAAAAGCGCCGGCAAAGAAAATCAAGGCGATGGCAAAAATGAAAATAAGGGTTTTTGTCGTGCGTGTTTTTTTCATGCGTCAAAATGTTTATTTGCTTAGAAATGAAAGATAAAACTTTTTTCAGGAAAATAAGTTTTCTGACAAATAGGGCATATCTCGAAGGTTCGCTACATCTTTCTAAAATTAAAATTCGCATAAATGCATTGCATCCTGTAACTTTGCGCCTCATTTTGCGTCAAAAATCAGCAATTTTCACCATTTAAACCTTAGAGCAAAAGAGAAATGAAGAAAAACACACGAGTTTTTAAATTCGGTGGAGCATCGGTCAAGGATGCAGCAGGAATCAGGAATGTAGCCGGTATTTTGCAGCGGTTCAAAGAGGAGCGGCTGGTCATTGTCGTTTCGGCGATGGGAAAAACGACCAACGCCCTGGAACGGGTTGTGGCCGCGCACGCAGCGAAAAACGGTCAGGCCTTTGCTTTGCTGAATGAAATAAAGAAATACCATTACGATATTATCGAGGAATTGTTTGATAAAGGGCACCCGGTGTACGATGAGGTGAACGATGTGTTCAATACCGAAGCCGAATGGGTATTGGAAGAGGAGCCGCACGAAAACTACGATTTTATGTACGATCAGATCGTGCCGGTCGGGGAATTGGTTTCTTCGAAAATCCTATCTGCTTATTTGAATCAAACCGGCTTGCCGACGCAGTGGCTCGACGCGCGGGATGTCATTCTCACCGACGATATTTACCGCGAAGGTTGGGTGCAGTGGGATGAAACCGTTGCGAATGCACAGCGCATTGTAAAGCCGATGCTCGATGCCGGTGGTTTAGTGCTGACGCAAGGTTTCATCGGTACAACGACCGAGAATTTTACCACGACGCTCGGGCGCGAAGGCTCCGACTATACGGCTGCGATTTTTTCCTTTTGCCTGGACGCAGAAAGCATGACCATCTGGAAAGATGTGCCGGGCGTGCTGAACGCCGACCCGCGCATGTTCGACAATGTGGTGAAACTGGATCGTTTGTCCTACAAAGAAGCGATTGAAATGACGTACTACGGCGCGAAGGTGATCCACCCGAAAACGATCAAGCCATTGCAAAATAAGAATATTCCGATGTACGTGAAATCCTTCATCGAGCCGGATGGGGAAGGCACTTACATTTCTGCGGAGGTGGAAGATCTGTACCCGCCGATCATCACCGTAGAAAAAAATCAAACGATGCTGCAGATTTTTACGCGCGACTTTTCCTTCGTGGCGGAGCATCACCTGAGTGCACTGTTTAAGATCATTGCCGATCTTCGTCTGATGGTCAATATGATGCAAAACTCTGCCATCAGTTTCAGCGTTTGCGTGACCGATCTGGAAATCGACGATAAAGTGGATCGCTTTGTGAAAATGCTGGAAAAGGATTTCAAAGTGCAGGCAGATCGCGATCTGGCACTCATCGCCGTGCGCCACCCGCAGGAAAATGTGCTCGAGACCCTGCTCAAAGGCAAGATGGTGCTGATGGAAGAGCGCGTGAAGGATACCTTGCAATTTGTCGTAAAAGATGTACCGGTAACGACCTGGAAGTCGCAAAGTTGAAAGGGTTATTAGGTTGAAGGGTTGAAGCGTTAAAATCAACTTTTCCAACCCATCAACCTATCAACCAAAATTGCTATATTAATGCCAAACTAGCTAAACGCCTATGAAGCCACCTAAAATCGCCGTATTGGGACCCATTCCGCGCGATCATATTACGACCAGCAAAGGACAAGTGATCGAAAAATGGGGGTGTGTGAGCCATCCGACCATTGCCCTGGCAAAACTGCTGGAAGGCAGCGGAGAAGTGATACCCATCACGCACACCAGCAAGCAGGATGAACCGGGCATCAGGAAATTATTGAGCGCCTATCCGAATATCAATCTCAATGGCATTTATTCGCACCACGATCAGGGCGATGTCGTGCGCCTGCGCTTTCTGGATCAGAATAATCGCCTGGAAAAGCAAACGGGCTTCATGCCGCCGATCACGCCGGAAGATGTGCAGCCTTTTCTGGATTGCGATGCGTTTGTTTGTATCCCGATCTCGGATTACGAAGTGCCGCTGGAAACGCTTCAATTCATCAAGAAAAATGCCCATCCGGATTCGGTCATTATTTTCGATGCGCATGGTCCGACCTCAACCGTGACGACCACCGGCGACCGCCTGCGGCGCTTCTGGATCGAGCGGGATCGCTGGTTGCCGTATATCGACGTATTGAAAATGAATATTGAGGAAGCGGGTTGCTCCTGGTTTAAAAATGAATACCAACCGGAAGAATTGCAGCAGGAATATACCGAACTGTCGGACATCGAAATGCAAGCCTTCTCCCAACATGTACTGAATCACGGTGTAAAAGCAGTTTATATCACGCTGGACTCCCGGGGCTGCATGGTTTATAATCAACCGAATGGCAAATTTCAGGCGACTTTCATCAAATCGGTGAAAGTGGATGAAGTGATCGACACGACCGGCTGCGGCGATTCCTTCGCGGGCGGTATTGCCTATGGCTTGTTAGAAGATCGCGCTGCGCATGTGCGTGGTGCCTGGTACGCGAACGCTTTTGGCGCAATGCGAACCCAGGGCACGACTTTCGATGTATTCAAATCTCTGGAAGTCACGCAAGACCTGATCCGGCGGAACTATGGCGCGGAAGCAGCGGTTTAATCAATAATGAATAACTTCATCACCAAATTCCAGGATTTTGTCATTGCAAATGAGCTGTTTGCCCCGGATGAGCGCGGGCTGCTGGCAGTCAGTGGTGGCGTGGATTCGGTGGCGCTGGCGCATTTGTTTCATTTTGTCGGTTACAATTTCGGCATTGCACACTGCAACTTTCAATTGCGCGGCGAAGCCTCCGATGGCGATGCCATTTTTGTAAAAAAATTAGCAGAGCAATTCAACGTTCCGTTTTTTTCAGCGTCTTTCGATACCCAGGCTTTTGCCGACGAGCAAAAAATTTCCATCCAGATGGCAGCGCGGGAGCTACGCTACGCCTGGCTTGAAAAAATTCGACAACAGCATGATTTTCAGTGGATTGCCACAGCGCATCACTTGAATGATTCCATCGAAACCTTTTTCTACAATTTTGCCAAAGGCACGGGCATTCGCGGTTTGCAGGGCATTCCGATGAAAAATGAGCGCATCATTCGTCCGCTACTGTTTGCCACAAAAGACGAGATACTGGCTTTCGCCAATGCCGAGAACCTGGCTTACCGCGAAGATGTATCGAACGAAGAAAGCAAGTACGACCGCAATAAAATCCGGCATCACGTCATCCCACCCTTGCGGGAAATAAATTCCGATTTTGAGCAAACTTCTGCCGGAAACTTACGTAGAATACAGGAGACGACGTATCTGTTCGATTGGGCGCTGGCACAAATCCGGCGCGAGGCAGTCGAGGAAACATCCGGTGGTATTCGAATTGATGTGGCAAAAGTGCTGGAGCATCCGCCGGCGGTGCAAACGATTTTGTACGAATTTTTGTATCCTTTTGGCTTTCATGCCGATCAGATCGGGCAAATGCTGGAGAGCTTTGAGCGGCAGTCGGGCCCCATTTTTTATTCGGAAACGCATCGCCTGCTGGTGGATCGCGAATTTTTTATCATCGAAAAACAAGCATTCGACACTGACCAGACGCTGTTCGTCATTCCAGTCGGTACGCAGGAATTCCGCACAGATGTCGGAAATTTTACATTTGTACACAAAACCGGGCGCCCGGAAATTTTTACAAGTGATTCCTTTATCGTACATTTGGATGCAAAAAGAATTACATTTCCCCTCACGCTGCGCCATTGGCAGGCGGGCGATTTTTTCTACCCTTTGGGCTTGAGCGGCAAGCGGCAAAAATTGCAAGACTTTTTTACAAACCAAAAATTGTCTCGTTTCGAGAAGGAGCGTGTCTGGCTTTTGCTATCCGGCGAAGATATTTGCTGGGTAGTGGGTTACCGGCCGGACGAGCGCTTCAAAATTACCGACGAGACCACATCGCATTGGGTAATAAGATTCCAAAAAACATAACAAGTTCATTATGACAAGTTTAATCTCTACAATTTTTGTTCTCGTTTTAATGGCGGGCACGCTTTTCGCACAATCGGATGCTGTGCCGACCAGGCAAATGTCGCTCGTGACCAAACACACGGCCACCTGGTGTCCTTTCTGCGGTTCCAGCGCGTGGGATATGCAGAAGTACTTCATGGATAACCTCGATGGGGAAAATGCTTTCGTGATCGCTGCGCATATTTCCGGCACCAGCCGCCTGTACAGCAAGGCTGCGAGCGATTTGCTCAACAATTTCTCGGGGGTTTTTTACCAGCCGGAGTTTTTCTTTAATACCGAAAAGGTTTCGGGGGGCGATATTCAAAGCAAAATAGAAGACCGGGTAAACGACGCCGCCACGCAAACGCCTTCGGCGCAAACGATGGTTCGCGTGACTTACAACCCGGATACAGACACCTTTCGGGTAAACGCGACCACGGAGTTTTTTGCCGCTACGGAAGGCAGTTATCAACTTTCGGTTTTGCTGGTTGAAAAAGAAGTCTATGAGCAGCAGTCGGGAAGAAGCAGTAACGAATTGCACCGAAATGTACTGCGTAAAGCATTGACAGAAGAGACCTTTGGGTCGGTGATTGCTTCCGGTACCATTGAAGCCGGTATGCAGGCGAACCAGCAGTTGGCACTTGCCTGGGAAGATCAGTACGACCTGGACAACATCCGCGTCCTGGTGATCCTTTGGAAGCAAAACGGAGACCGCTACGATTTTGTGAATGTGAATGCCACAGAAACGGTAGAAACTGAATCGACGACAACTTCCAGCCGCAATGTGGACGCCCTGACCGGACGCTTTGACATTTTACCAAACGCTACAAGCAGCACGGCGCGCATTCGGTTTGATTTACCACAGGCTTACGCCAATGCAGAAATTTTGCTCTTCGATCAATACGGCCGAGTGGTGCGTACATTGCATCGCGGTGCGATGCCGTCGGGCGAGCAAACGCTGCAACTGAATCGGGAGGGGGCTGCTACGGGCATGTACTTCGTGCGCTTCCGGGCGGGCGGTACGCTGGCAACGCGTCGCGTGGTTTTCTTTTAGGTTGAACAAAATGGTTTAGCAAGGCATTGTTCTTCTAAACTTTTTGCGATGATAGAATTAGAATTAATGGGGTACCAGGATCGGTTGCAGGTCAAACGGGAACGTCGCCAGCAACTGATCTTCGACCCCATTCGTCGTAAATGGCTGGTGCTGCAACCCGAAGAACTCGTGCGGCAGTTACTGGTGCAATACCTGCTGGATTTGGGTTACAACAAAAACCGCATTGCCATTGAGAAGTCGCTGAGGATCAATGACTTTGAAAAGCGTTTTGATGTGCTCATTTACGATGGAAATACCTCGCCTTTCATGCTCATCGAATGCAAAGCTCCGCACGTGGACATTACCGATCGCGCCTTCGGGCAAATTGCGCAATATAACCTTCCGCTCCGCGTCAACTATCTGCTCGTAACCAATGGCATCAAGACCTATTGCTGCAAGATGAATTATGAAGAGCAGGCATATACTTTCCTTTCTGAAATTCCGACTTTGTAAGTGATGTTATTTGGTATTCGTTAATTGGGTAAGTCTGAAGTCTTGTCCTATAAGCCCCTAAATCTCTACACCCTTATGCCT
>CAZFBU010000004.1:23599-30732 GCA_964517175.1 uncultured Saprospiraceae bacterium | reverse complement strand
GGGTAAGTCTGAAGTCTTGTCCTATAAGCCCCTAAATCTCTACACCCTTATGCCTCTACGCCGCTACACCGTAAACCGCTACACCGTTATCGTACACTGATTTTTTTGATGTTGCTGATTTTTTTATGATTTTCGGCTGCGCCGCTAAATCGATACCCCGATAAACCGCCACAACAAAATCCCCAAACACCCAAGCACTGTTCGTTGAAAATTGTAAATTTACCGCCAATCACAGCCTAACCAAATTCTATGAAGAAAGAACATATTCTTGTTATCGGGTCGAATGGGCAGATCGGGACGGTACTGACAGAAGCACTGCGCGAACGCTA
Source organism: uncultured Saprospiraceae bacterium (assembly GCA_964517175.1). Classification (GTDB taxonomy): domain Bacteria; phylum Bacteroidota; class Bacteroidia; order Chitinophagales; family Saprospiraceae; genus JADJNW01. Next base: position 30,403 of record CAZFBU010000004.1, on the reverse strand, counting down.
CAGCGACGATCAGGTCATTGCTACCGATATCCGGGAGCCGGCAGTGCGCAGCGGACGTTTTGAAACCCTCGACGTGCTGGACGCCGAAGCCCTGAATCAAATCATCAAAAAAAATAGCATCCAACAGATATATCACCTGGCGGCGATCCTATCCGCAAAAGGCGAGCAGAATCCCAAGTGGGCCTGGGAAGTCAACATGAGCGGTTTGTTCCATATACTGGAAGCTGCCAGGGAGCATGGCTGCCGCGTCTTTTTCCCGAGTTCGATTGCCGTTTTTGGTGGCGAATCGCCCAAAGAGCATACGCCCCAGCACGCGGTGCTGCAACCGCAAACGGTATATGGCATTAGCAAGGTGGCGGGTGAGCACTGGTGCAATTACTACTTCAACAAATACGGTGTGGATGCCCGTTCGGTGCGCTATCCGGGCATCATCAGCTACCAGTCGTTGCCCGGCGGCGGCACGACCGACTACGCCGTGGATATTTACCATAAAGCGGTGCAGGGCGAAGCCTACGAATGTTTTCTTGCCGAAAATACGCCCCTGCCCATGATGTACATGCCCGACGCCATCCGCGCGACGCTCGATCTCATGCACGCGCCCGCCGAGCAGGTGAAACTGCGCATTGGTTACAATATCGCGGCGATGAGCTTCACACCAAAGGAGATTTACGAAGCGATTCGCCAGGAAGTGCCCGATTTTCAGATCAGCTATAAGCCTGATTTTCGTCAGTCTATCGCCGAAAGCTGGCCCGCCAGCATCGACGCCAGCGCCGCCCGTGCCGACTGGGGCTGGCAACCGGCGTACGATCTGGAAAAAATGACGAAGGATATGCTGACGCATCTGGCGGAACGGTATCAGGGAGTAGGGTAGGAACGGATGAGGCAGGGCGCTAAGCCACACTTCTGATACACAAAATGCCTCCGCTATCTCTTGATGGCGGAGGCAAGTTTCAACTACCTGTACGTACTATCCGGATTTTCTGATTTCTGTTTTACTTTCCGGTAACGACCGGATTGCCCTCATTCACCCATTCGCTCATCCCTCCGCTGTAATTTTTCACATGGTCAAATCCATGCTTTGTGAGAAGGGAGTAACCGATGGCGGAGCGGTCGCCTGCCTGGCAGTGTACTACTACCTGACGGTCTTTGCCTATTTTGTCGAGGTTCTTTTCCAGCGTACCAACGAATACATTATCGGCACCTTTGATGTGCCCTGATTTGTATTCCGAAGCGCCGCGCAAATCCACGATCTGCGTATGATTGGTTTCGAGCATATTTTTGAAATATTCCAGCGAAATGACATCTGCCTTTGCCAGCGAATTGCCGAGATCGGTCCATGCGCTCACGTCCGATACATAGCCATGTATGTTGTCCAATCCGATTCGCATCAGCATACGCACTAATTCATCGTGCCTGGATTCATCCGCAATGAGAATAAACGGTTCGTCGTAAGACATAAACCAGCCCATCCAGGTGGGGAAGGCTTTATTGTCCTGGATATTGATTGTGCCCGGGATGAAACCGGCGGCAAATTCATCCTTTTGGCGGGTATCCACCACTTTTACCCCTTTGCTCATCGCCGCCTGAAATTCTTCCTTGGTCAGCTTTTTCAATTTCGGCACTTCGGTCAGCAGCGGGCGGTCCTCCTTGTTCAGCTTTTTCATCATCGCGAAATACTTCGGCGGTTCCGGCTGATCTTCCAGGAGGTATTTCACAAAACCGGACTCATCATTTTCATATTGCAATGCCCAGTTTCTGATTTTTTCGTAGCCAACGGTCGTACTCGGTACTGCGCCTAATTCTTTGCCACAGGCAGAACCCGCGCCGTGTCCCGGCCATACCTGCACGTAGTCCGGCAATTGGCGGAAACGCCCTACGGATTCATACAATTGCTTTGCGCCAATGCTTGTCGTTCCTTTGATACCGGCTGCTTCTTCCAGCAAATCAGGACGGCCGACATCCCCGACAAAGACAAAGTCGCCGGTGAACAGCATCACCGGTTTTTTGCTGGAAGGTAAGTCAGTCAGCAAAAAACTGATACTTTCGGGCGTGTGCCCTGGGGTATGAATTACTTCAAACTTGAGGTTGCCTACCTGAAACGCAGCGCCATCTTTTAATCCTACGTGTGGGAATTCATACTCCCAGCCCTCGCCTCCTTCGTCAGAAAGATATAACTCGGCGCCGGTAAGCGCTGCCAATTCCCGCGATCCGGAGAGGAAATCCGCATGAATGTGCGTTTCTGCAATGTGCGTAATCTCCATATCATTCTGTCGGGCTATTTCCAGATAAGTATCGACATCCCGTTTGGGATCAATGACGATTGCCGTTTTTGCCTTCTGGCATCCGATGAAGTAACTGGCTTGTGCCAGTGTTTTATCATAAACGTGTTGGAAAAACATATCTCTTGGTTTTAATATTTTAATCAAATTCACTACAAAAGTCGGCAATTCCCGGCTCATTGTCCGTAATGAAGATCACAGAGGCACTCTTTCCGGGGCATTCTCTCATTTTTTTTAAAACGGTGCAGCAAAATGAGGTGTTCAATTCTGTGGCTTTTCAGGCAAAGCTTTATACTAATTTCAACTGATAATGACGTATTGATAAGTTCTTTAAAAATTGATTTACAATTATTTACGGTTTTTCCCCGAAGGGACGCCCTCGTCGCAATTTCCGACTTCCGACTTCCAAATTGGTATTAGCTGCGGGGATATTACCGAGAGGTATCACAAAAAAAATTGCCGCGCACCATAGCACGCGGCAATTCTTTACTCTCAAAACGATTCTGCCAATCTTTGTGGCTTCTCCAAACAATAAAACTATGGCGTAGCCAGCCGAATCGAAATATTCGTCTTATACTTCTTGTTGAATTCCGCCGTCTGCTTCATCAGTTCATCAAAATCCGCTTGCACGGCATCCAGTCGGCCGCGAAGCAGTTCGTGCACTCCGCGCTGCTGGGTCGTCGGCGCAAAGTCGATGCCGCTGCCGTTGATGTCGCTCGCCAGTGCACTCAGGCGACCGTAGAGCTTCATCGGCGCCCGGAAAGCATCCTCGCGCGCGCCCGTGAGGTTCACATCGTACAGGCGGCTGGCAACTTCGAATGCCCTGTCCATCAGCGCTTTGGCTTCAGCCTGCTGACTGCTTTTATTGAAATTCGCCATAGCGGCATCCAGGTTCTTGCGGTAAATTTCGATGTCGTTGATTAGCCCGACGGTTTGGTTCAGCGCCGCGCGCAGAGTCAAGGCGAATGCCTCCTGCCGCTTGATGTCACCCAGGGTTCCTTCGGAATTTGGGTCTTTTCGTACTTCCACGGTTTCGGTGTAGGTGCGGTCGCCAATTTTCAGATGAACGGTGTACCAGCCCGGTGACACGCGCGGTCCGCGCTGCCCGGCTACCAAATCCAGATCCCAGCTTCGCAAATCGCGCCAGCCTTCCTTATTGAATTCGACCCAGTCTCTACCCGGAGGCTTGGTGCGCAGGCGCGGCTCCGCCGGGTCGTCGTGGCGCAAATCCCAGTAAACGCGATTGATGCCCGCATCGGGCTTGCCTTTCATGGTACGGATAACCTCATCCTGAGCGTTCCGGATTTCCAGCGTCACTGCCTGGCCGGAGGAGTCTTGAAGGTAGTAGTCAACATTAGCGCCATATACCGAACTACGCCCGGTGACAAAGCTGGTCGCTTCACTGCGCACGCCTTCGCGCTGATTGAAGCGGTACGCTGGTCGGATTGGGAATAAATCTTCTTTTTTCCCCTGCAATTCTTTTGCGTATTCGCGAATGACGGAAATGTCATCGAGAATGTAAAACCCCCGACCGTACGTGCCAATGACGAGGTCTTCAAAATGCTCCTGTATTTCCAGCCAATAAACCGGTGCCGGCGGCAAACCACTGCGCAACCGCATCCAGTTTTTTCCATCATCAGCGGAAACATACACGCCATTATCCACGCCGAGGTAAAGAAGCCCCGGCATTTTGGGGTCTTCCTTGATGACGTGCGCGAAGCTGTGTACACTCTTCGGCACGCTGCTGCTAATCAGCGTCCAGGATTCCCCGTAGTTACTCGTTTTATACACATAAGGATCAAAATCGCCCATCTGGTGCATATCCACAGCGATGTAAGCGGTGGCAGCATCGTGTTTGGAAGGCGTAATGCAGGCGATGGTACCCCAGGGCGGCAGGTTGGAAATATTTCCGGTAAGATTCATCCAGTCCTTGCCGTAATTTTTCGAGAGTTGAATTTGTCCATCATTTGTACCCACCCAAATCAAACCGGCTTGCAGCGGCGATTCTTCAATGGCAAAGAGCGTCGCTCCGTCGAAGGTCATCAGATTATCGACCGCCACACCGCCGGAGCTTTCCTGGTGGTCTTTGCGATTCAACGTCAAATCCGGGCTGATAATCTCCCAGCTATTGCCGCCATCATCCGATAGGTGCACGTACTGGCTGCCCGCATAAATTCGGTGCGGCACGTGCGGCGAGAAGCTCATTGGGAAATTCCAGTGCCAACGGTAGGTCATGTCTTTCGGCGGCCAGCCGTAGCCTGCCTCGGGCCAAACGCGCACCTCCTGCGCATAGCCGGTACGTGCGTCGTAGCGCTCCAAACCACCATCGTAGCAGCCGGAAAAAATGATGTTGTTGTCAAACGGATCCGGCTTGGCAAACCCACTCTCGCAGCCACCCACCGCCTGCCATAAGCCAATGGGAATGCTACCCTGTTGGCTATTGCTGGGGCCGCGGTAGGAATAGCCATCCTGGCGGTTGCCATAGACGTTGTACGGGATTTGATTGTCAACGGCGACGTGGTACATTTGCGCAATCGGTAGCACGAGGCGCTGCCAGGTCTTGCCGCGATTATTTGTAAAAACGGCACAGCCATCGTCCGCGACAATCATACGGCTTGGGTCGGTCGGGTCAATCCACATGTCGTGGGTATCGCCGCAGCGACAGGGCGGCTGTTTGTCGGCATAAGTACGCCCGCCATCCAGCGATTTGCTGAGGCGCACGCTGATGAAGTAAATTTCGTCTTCGTTATCCGGCGCTACGGCAATGCGCGTGTAGTAAGGGGCGCGCTCGTTCATGGTGTGATCGCGGGACATGAGCTCCCAGCTTTCGCCATTATCCGCTGAGCGATAAAGCGCCGGGCTTTCAATTTCAAACAAGGCATACACTACGTCGGGGTTGCTATGCGCAATGGCTACCGCCGTTTTACCGACGATGCGCGCTTCGCCACCCGGCAAGCCATTGTTTTTCATGGGCTCCCAGGTATCACCACCATCCAGCGATCGATAGACTCCGCCGCCCGGGCCGCCGCTGTTCAAGCCCCAGGTGTTGATGTGCACCGACCACATACCGGCGTACAAAATGTTCGGATTCTTCGGGTTGATGGCAATATCGGCAGCGCCCGTGCCTTCATCGACGAAGAGGACACGCTCCCAGTTTTTGCCGCCATCCGTCGTGCGATACACGCCCCGCTCCTGCTGCGGACCGTAGGTGTGACCCAGCGCAGCAACGTAAACGATGTTCGTGTCCTGCGGATGAACGACGATGCGACCAATGCGACCGGTTTTTTCCAAGCCCATCTTTTGCCAGGTCTTGCCACCGTCGTTGGATTTGTAAATGCCGTCGCCCATAGCGTGTGCCGGGCGAATGACAAACGTTTCACCGGTGCCCACCCACACTTGGTCGGGGTCTTGTGGCGCCAATGCAATAGAACCAATGGAGGATACTTCCTGATCGTCAAAAATGGGATTCCAGGTCACGCCGCCGTCTTCGGTTTTCCACAGGCCGCCGGAGGCAGCGCCGATGTAGTTGATCTTCGGATCGCCGGGCACGCCCGCGCAGGCGATGGCGCGGTTGCCATCGGGACCGATGAACCGGAATTTCAGGTTGTCAAAATCGGCGGGATTCAAGGGTTGCGCCGATGTCATATTTGCGGCAAGCAAACCGCAAAGCAATAGCAACAAAATGGGTTTACATTTCATAAGGATTCGAGTTGTTTTTCAAAAATAAAAAGTCCGCGTCTTCGCGGCATATCATAATCTATTGATTAGACAAAATGTACGCCCGAATGTGTCCGTGAAACTCGGAAATTGCCTGCTCGTGCAGACTTGGGTACAGCCGCTTGTCGCGAAAAGCCGAAGCGCTGCGGTAGTAGGTCAGGTGGTCCACGCGGGTCTGTCCTTCCGGAGTCGGATGGAAAGTGATGATCTGGGAGCCTTTGGCTGCGCCGGTTTCGACATAGCAGATTTTTATGCGTTTCTCGTCGGCATTCACCTCCATGATCTCGTGCGCCACGGCGAGGTTGACCCAGCCGCCGAGCAGGCGCAGGTTCATAAAGAGCATTTGACCGGGCTGCAGGTCCGGGAAGGAATCATCCAGATAGCGAAATTGCTGCGTATGCCGGTCGTACTGAACGCCGAAGTTGACCATCTTACCTCGCCAGGTATCCACCGGGGAGATCGTGGTGTAAGCCTTCCAGACGGTTTCGATATCCTGCTCGATCAGGTAGGAGCGGAGGTGCTGCCGGAAGGTCGTGTCACCCGGTTCGTGGCAGAGCGCACGCAGCCGGGCGAAGTCGTCGGGAGCGCAGAGGCTTTCCGTTGCCAGCATCCTGCGGATTTTCGGATGGGGAATTTTTTCCAGGTTTAATGCAGTGCATTCCGGTTCTGTGCCGGTACAACTACCCAGCGACAGGATGATAAAAACGGCAATGATTGCTCTCACGTTGCGGGGATTAAAAAGACGATAAAAAGCAAAGATGCCGGAAATTTTCGGGTTTGCGAAATTTTTGCGCGTCGTTTGCCGGAG